>CAYQTY010000150.1:1219-7350 GCA_964420535.1 uncultured Leptolinea sp.
AGGAATTGGCATATCAGAAAATGCCCGTGACCGGATGTTCAAATCTTTCAGCCAGGCGGATACGTCCACAACCCGCAAATTCGGGGGAACCGGATTGGGGCTTTCCATCAGTAAAAAGCTGGCCGAAAATATGGGCGGAACCATGTGGTATGAAAGTGAAGCCGGAAAAGGATCAACCTTCCACTTCACGATCAAATCGGTGGTCACCGAGGCATTGCGCAAACAGGTGGTCACCGATAGTCTGACAATGTCGAAGGGAAAGACAATTCTGGTGGTGGATGATAATGACCGCAACCGCCAGATTTTGGAACATCAGCTTCAATCCTGGCAGATGAACTGTATCGCGGCTGCCTCCGGATTTCAGGCACTGGAAATATTGAAACGCATCACTACCATCGATGCCGCGATCGTGGATATGCAAATGCCCGAAATGGATGGACTCATGCTGTCCCGGTCAATTCGTGAAATACCGGCCTGTAAAAAAATGCCGCTCATACTGCTTTCGTCTCTGGGGCGGATGGAACATACAGGAGATTCAAAGGTTTTCGCGGCTCAGTTGTCGAAACCGGTTCGGCCGTCAATTTTACTGGAAACACTTCTGAGCCTGTTCACGAATCGTCCGGTTGTAGTGCGGGAGAACCTGCATGTGGATGGAGAGATTGATCCGCAGATGGGCGTCAAACATCCATTACGTATTCTGCTGGCGGATGATAATGTGGTCAACCAGAAAGTAGCCACCCGCATGCTGGAACGCCTGGGTTACAGGGCCGACCTGGCTGCCAATGGACTGGAAGTCTTGCAGGCTGTAGAACGGCAGACCTATGATCTGGTCTTTATGGATGTGCAGATGCCGGAGATGGATGGCATTGAAGCTTCGCGCCAAATTCACAAGCGGATACCCGCGGAGCGGCTTCCCCGCATCATCGCGATGACGGCTCACGCGCTGCAGGGTGACCGTGAACGCTTCCTGTCTGAAGGTATGGATGACTATCTCAGTAAACCCGTGCAGTTTAAAGATATGATCCGCGCGCTGCAGGGGTCCATGCCACTGATAGCGGAAAATCAAAAAATGAAAGCGGTTCCTGGGGAAAATATGAAGGGCGTAGACTGGAACGTTTTGGATGCGTACCACCAGGTTATGGGTGATGATACCGACGCGTTTCTCGTAGAACTTGTGCAGACATTTCTCCCCAACGCGCAAAAATTGGTGGATGATTTGAAGGTTTCTCTGAATAAAAAGGACCTCACATCCTTCCACAGAGGAGCCCATACTCTAAAATCCAGTTCCGCCAGTCTCGGCGCCATGGCGCTTTCCGAAATGGCAAAGAAACTGGAAGCGGACACGGCAGAAGATTTCCCCGCAGATAGCGACAACAGGGTGAAGGACATGCAATCAGAGCTTGACCGTGTCACCCCGGAGTACCAGGCATTCTTAAAGCAAAAAACCGAAGGCTGAAGAAATTGACGAACCGGTGCCTTCTTTGTATAATCAATCCAACAATTCAGACCTTACGCCGGTAAAAGTAAACCGGGTCAAGAGCAGATAGAGAAGGAGAGCCTCGGCTGAAAGCCTCCGCTGCGATACCCGGATGAAAGTCAACCGGTTTGAATGCCGAAGAACCCCCGCTCCCCGGGGAAGTAGAACGGCACGGAGAGCCCGTTATTGCTCAGCCCGGTACACAAGGCCGGGTAAGTGCGCCGCGATCATTGATTTTCCGGCGAAGCGAGGTGGTACCGCGGAAGTTAATCCCTTTCGTCCTCTTTCTACCGCGATGGTGGTCGGGAACGGAAGGGTTTTCTGTTGTAATCCGCATCATATGCGTGTAGAGCCTGGGAGGAGAAAGTTATGATATCCAGCGTAAATGATCCTTTAATTCAGGTTTGCCTCGACCAGGCCCGCAAACAGCGTATGGTCACGGTTGAATTACACGGGAAGAGTGTATCTCTGCCGCGTCCATTTCCGTCACCGGAAGATTGGCGGGATATTCCCATATATTTTGCCATAATCGACCGGTTCAATAATCCGGTTAGTGGTCCCAAAGGGGGGGCATGGAACACCGCTTGTTCCGGCTTCCAGGGCGGAACGTTTGAGGGGATTCGTCAAAGGCTGGATTACATAAAAAACCTGGGATTTCGAGCGATCTGGCTGTCTCCGGTATTGAAGAATTGTTCCTATAACCCGTATACCTATCATGGCTACGGCATCCAGAATTTTCTGGCCATTGAACCCCGTTTCAGTTCAAATCCAGCGAAAGCTCGCAAGGATCCTAACTTTGTGGAAATGGAATTGGAGCGGCTGGTGGAAGATGCCCACGCCCGCGGAATGTATGTGATATTCGACATCGTGCTAAATCACACCGGTGATGTATTCGAGTATGCCGGTTTTGGTTCAACGGCTCCATGGGTTCGTGAACCGTATCGGGTTGCATGGCGTGACGCCAATGGAAGTCCCCGGTCTGACTGGCCTGAACCGCCGCTCGATGCTCCCGCGGACGCGGCTGTGTTGCCGGTTGAATTGAGGCGCAATGATTTCTTCCGCCGGCGAGGTCAGGGTGACCAGACCGATGGGGACTTTGACTCCCTGAAGGAACTTGCGACGAATTATTTCGAAATTGACCCGGTGTACGGCGCAATTTATCCAGTGCGTGAAACCTTGATCCGGATCTACCAGTACATGCTGGCGCGCTTTGATCCGGATGGATACCGGATTGATACGCTGAAATTCGTAGAACCAGATTTCGCGCTGGAATTTGGAAATGATATGCGTGAATACGCGCTTTCCATTGGTAAGAAGAATTTCTTTACCTTTGGCGAAGTGTATGACAACGAAGATATGATCTCACGTTATATTGGCCGTAATACCTCTGAATCCACTGACATGGTGGGTGTTGACGCGGCGTTGGACTTCCCGCTGTTCTTCCGCCTGCCGGACGTGGTAAAGGGACAATTGCCTCCTACCCGGCTGGCTGAGATGTACGCCTACCGTCACAAAGCGCAACGCGGCATTATCAGTTCTCAGGGCGAAGCCAGCAATTTCTTTGTCACCTTCCTGGACAATCATGATCAATACCATCGATTTTATTTTGTTGATCCGGAGAATCCAGGTAAATATGATGATCAAGTGGCCATTGGCATAGGCTGCCTGTTTACCCTGTTGGGAATTCCCTGCCTGTACTATGGAACAGAACAGGGTTTGTTCGGGAGCGGAAACCAGTTGGAGTATGTACGTGAAGCGTTATGGGGCAAGCCAGAGGCGTTTGACGAGGCGCATCCCTTCTACCAGGCTATTCACAAGATTGCCGCAATCCGTGCCGCCCAGCCGGCATTACGCTATGGCCGGTTATATTTCCGTCCGGTATCCGGTGACGGCCTGCACTTCGGGATATCTAAAACCGTTGAGGGTGTGCTGGCTTATTCGCGCCTTTTATCCGATGAAGAGATTCTGGTTGTGGCCAACACCAGTGTGCATTCTGTGTGGGAAGGCCACGTACTGGTGGATTATGACCTGAACGCCCGGACTCCGTGCTATGAACTGCTTTACTGCAACCATGAAGCGGCCGCTGAAGCCCATCTTGTGGACAACCCGGATAAGAAATCTTCAGTTTTGCTGGAAGATGGCACTATCTCAACCGGGCCGACACGCGCCGTTAAGATCAAAATGAATCCCATGGAAATTCAAATTTTGCGAAATCGCATTTAATCGGTGGAGGTATTCTGTAGTGAGCGAAACAAATTTACCCAAAGCGTATGATTTTGCGGCAACCGAAAAACGGTTGTACGACTGGTGGGAGAAGAGCGGATTCTTCAAGCCTTCCAGCGACCCGAAAGGGCCGAAGTTTGACCCCAACCAGGAAACATTTGTCATCACCATCCCGCCTCCGAATGTAACCGGCGAGTTGCACCTGGGGCATGCCATGTTCGTCAGCATGGAAGATCTGATGATCCGCCACGCGCGCATGAACGGCTTGTCCACCCTGTGGGTTCCAGGCAGCGACCATGCCGGCATTGCCACACAGCTTCAGGTGGAAAAGATGCTGGTCAAAGAAGGCACCTCCCGCGAGAAGGTGGGCCGCGAGGAATTCCTGCGGCGCACCTGGGAATGGAAAGAGAAATACGGTGGCATGATCTACAACCAGATCCGCCGGTTGGGCGCTTCCTGTGACTGGGACCGCACCCGATTCACATTGGATGAAGGTCTGTCAAAGGCGGTGCGCGAAGCTTTTGTGCGCCTGTACGAAAAGGGATTGATCTATCGCGGCCTGCGCATGATCAACTGGTCTCCCGGTTTGAAAACCGCCGTTTCCGACCTGGAAGTGGAATATTCCGAAGAGAACGGCACCCTGTATTACTTTAAATATATGCTGGCTGATGGCAGCGGTGACTTCATCCCCGTAGCCACCACCCGGCCGGAGACTATCCTTGGCGACAGCGCCGTGGCCGTACATCCTGAAGATGAACGCTACCAGAAGTTCATCGGCAAGATGGTCATCGTCCCCATGGTAGGGCGTGAAGTGCCCGTGATCGCCGATGAATACGTCACCCGCGAATTCGGCACCGGCGGCTTGAAGGTCACCCCGGCGCACGACCCGAATGACTATGCCCTGGGTAAGAAACACAACCTGGCATTTATTTCCATGCTGGATACCTCCGCGAAGGTCAACGAAAATGGCGGCGCCTATCAGGGATTGGACCGCTTCGAATGCCGTAAAAAACTCTGGGCTGACATGAAGGATGCCGGCCTGGTGATCAAGGAGGAACCCTACCTGATCAAAGTCCCGCGCTCGCAGCGCGGCGGCGAGATCGTGGAACCCATGGTGTCCACCCAGTGGTTTGTCACCATCAAACCGTTGGCGGATGCCGCCCTGGATGCCGTGCGTGATGGCAGCATCAAGATCGTGCCGGAACGCTTCACCAAGGTGTATTACAACTGGCTGGAGAACATCCAGGACTGGTGCATCAGCCGACAATTGTGGTGGGGACATCGCATCCCGGTTTGGTACTGTAAGGATTGCGGCGAAGTGATCTGCACCCGCGAAGACCCGACCAAATGCCCGAAATGCGGCAGCAGTCACCTGGAACAGGACCCGGATGTGCTGGATACATGGTTCTCCAGCGGCCTGTGGCCGTTCAGCACCCTGGGTTGGCCTGAGAAAACCCCTGATTTGGAATACTTCTACCCGACCGCCGTTATGGAAACGGGGTATGACATCCTGTTCTTCTGGGTGGCCCGCATGATCATGATGGGCATCGAGTTCACCGGCAAGCCGCCCTTCCATACTGTGTATCTGCACGGCTTGATCCGTGACGAGCACGGCCAGAAGATGAGTAAGACCAAGGGGAACGTGATCGATCCGCTTGGAGTGATGAATGAGATGGGTACTGACGCGCTGCGCTTCACCCTGCTGGTAGGGTCAACCCCCGGCAATGACGCCAACCTGAGCATCAAGAAGGTGGAAGCCAACCGTAACTTCGCCAACAAGATATGGAACATTGGCCGCTTCATCATCGGCACGGTGGAAGACGCGCCGAAATCGGCCAAAGGCAAAGCCGATTGGACTCTGGCGGATTCATGGATCTGGGCGCGGCTGCAGGAGCTTATCCGCACCGTTGACCGGCTCTTCGAAACCTACCAATACGGCGAAGCCGGCCGCCAGATCTACGATTTCCTGTGGAACGATTTTGCCGACTGGTATGTGGAAATTGCCAAACTGCAGATGGCTGAAGGCGGAGACCGCGCGTACTACACCGCTGTCACCCTGGTGCGCGTGCTGGATACCGCGCTGCGCCTGCTGCACCCCTTCACTCCGTTTGTGACGGAAGAGATCTGGGGACACCTTAAAACAGCCGGCGTCGGATTCGCGGAAGCCACCCCGGATGGTGGTTGGGAAGAGGCGCTGATGCTGGCGCACTGGCCCAAGGCACAACCAGGTGAGGGTTGGGAAAACGGCAAGATCGCTGACTTCAACCGAGTACAGGAAGTGGTCCGTGCCATCCGCAACGCCCGCACTGAAAAGAAAGTCACTCCCGGCAGGAAGATCGCGGCGATCATCGCTGCGGGCGATAACAAGGCTGTGCTAGAAGGACAGAAGAAGACTCTGACCGCGCTTGCGTTCCTGGATGAAAGCCAGTTG
>CAYQTY010000150.1:7360-8215 GCA_964420535.1 uncultured Leptolinea sp.
TTACGGACGCGGTCAAATCCGCGCCGGAAGGAGCGCTGTCACTGCTGGTGGCCGGCGTGGAAGTCTACCTGCCATTGGCTGGTATGGTCGACATGGACGCGGAACGTGCCCGCCTGGCCAAAGAACTGGCCGAAGCGGAAAGCCAGATCGCCCGCCTGAAAGGCCTGCTGGGGAGCGACTTCGCAAGTAAGGCTCCGGCTGCACTGGTAGACAAAGAACGCGCCAAACTGGCAGCCTTTGAAGAGACAGCCGCCAAGATCAAAGCACAGTTGTAATCCAAATTATTACCTTCTGACCCCCGGCAGTTGTTTGCCCGGGGGTCTTTTTTTAAGGGCGGCTTTACTTAACGCCGGAAATATAATAAGATAAAACCAGTCTTATTAAAGGAGGAATCATGAATCTTGGTATCGGGATGCAGGCTCCGGATTTTTCAATTCCGAGTCATCTACATAAAGATATCCGGCTTTCGGATTACAGGGGCAAAACCGTTGTACTGGCCTTTTTCCCCTTAGCCTGGACGCCGATATGAACGGGTCAGATCCCTTCGTACCAGGCGCTCCTGCCGAAGTTCGAGGGATCGAATGTCCAGGTTCTGGGCATAAGCGTTGACCATGTTCCCTGTCTCACTGCGTGGGCAGGCAGCCTTGACGGGATCACGTATCCACTGTTGAGCGATTTCTGGCCGCACGGCAAAGTTTCCGGGTTGTACGGTGTACTGCGCGCTGAAGGCTACAGCGAACGGGCGATCTTCATTATCGATCCGCAGGGCATTATCCGCTACATTGATATCCACGATATCGGAAATCAGCCGGATAACGATGTACTATTGGCGGAGCTGGCCGGTATCACTGGCGA
>CAYQTY010000151.1:0-8175 GCA_964420535.1 uncultured Leptolinea sp.
ACGAACTACGGGTTTACCGGAGCGGCTCTCATCCCCACCCTTGCCACCCTGTTGAGCATGATCGCCGGTACCATGATCGGTATCTGGCTCGGCCAGTTGATCTCTGAATACGGTATCCCCAATCAGGGCCTTTCTTTGATCATTTTCGCGGGTATTGTCTCCCGCATGCCGGCCAACCTTGCCCGTGTACTGGCAGATCAGGTCAACGGATGGTGGATGTTCCTGGTGATCATCTTTATCCTGCTGTTGACAATCTTCGCGATCGTCTATGTGCAGCAGCGACGTAATGTACCGGTGTTATTCCCGGGGCGCCGCATCGGAAACCGCATGTCAATGCCGGTAACCAGCAAACTCCCCCTCATGGTCAATATGGCCGGTATGATCCCGTTGATCTTTGCCCAGTCTATTTTGACTTTCCCTGCCATCGTTTCCTCTTACTTCATGAGTGAGAAAACCGTGGAATGGCTGCGGAACTTTGCCACCGGTGTGTATAACACATTTGGCGGCGGCAATGCCTGGTACGCGGTTCTGTACTTCGTTATGGTTGTGCTGTTCACCTTCTTCTATACTGACGTGTTGTTCACTCAGCAGAATTATGGTGAGAACCTGAAGAAACAGGGTGCCCAGATCCCCGGTGTTGTGCGTGGAGCCCCCACCCAGAAATATCTGTCAAAAGTTCAACGGCGTATCACCCTTCCGGGTGCCGTGTTCCTTGGCCTGGTGGCTGTACTGCCCTACATCGTTGGAATGATCCTCCCTGCCGGGGCGGCTTCATCCTCCGGGTTGTTGCTGGTCTCCTCTGCCGGTTTGCTGATCGTTGTCGGTGTGGTGCGTGATACTTTCACCATCATCGAAACCGAACTCAAACTGCATGGATATGAAGAAAGTCTTATCAAGGGATAGGTAAAGAGATGCCATCTTATGTCGTTTTACTTGGCCCTCCCGGGGCTGGCAAAGGCACCCAGGCTGAACGGATTTCCGAAGAGCTTGGTTTGGCCCATATCTCTTCCGGTGATATCTTCCGCGAGAACCTCAAGAATCAGACTGAACTCGGCCAAAAAGCCCAGGGTTATATGAACCGCGGCGAACTGGTTCCTGATGACCTGACCATTGAGATGATCAAAGACCGCCTTCAGCGCGATGACTGCAAAGCCGGCGCGCTGCTGGATGGTTTCCCGCGCACCCCAGCCCAGGCTGAAGCTCTGGGCAAGATGCTGGCCGAATGGAATGGTAAAGTGGATTGCGTTCCCTATATCTCTGTTCCGGCTGAAGAACTCATCACCCGCCTGTGCGGCCGCTGGACCTGCCGCGCTCAGGGGCATGTCTATCACGAAAAATTCAATCCTTCCAAAACACCGGGAGTCTGCGATGTGGACGGTTCTGAACTGTACCAGCGTGATGACGACAAAAAGGAAACAGTCGAACGGCGTATCAGTGTCTATCTTGAACAGACCAGTCCTTTGATTGAATATTACAAGAAACTGGGTGTTCTGGCTGAAGTTGATGGCACACTGCCCATCGACCAGGTCACTACACTGATGTTGAAAGCATTGAAAAAGGGTTAATGAAACATGAGTTGGGATCGGGTACTTACTGTGAAAACCTCTGAAGAGCTTGCCATGATGCGGCAGGCTGGTCGGATCAATGCTGAAGCGCTCGCGGCTGCACGCGCAGCGATCCGCCCTGGAGCAACCACAGCCGATCTAAACGCAGCAGCCGAAGAAGTGCTGAAAAAGCACGGATGTTATTCACCCTTTTTGAATTACCCTGGTCCATACCCTTATCCGGCCAGCACCAATGTTAGCGTCAATGAAGAAATGGTGCACGGCATTCCCGGAAATCGCAAGTTGAAAGAAGGGGATATCGTTTCGGTTGATTGCGGCACTGTGTGTGAAGGCTGGGTTGCCGATGCCGCATTCACCGCCGGAGTAGGTGAGATTTCAAAACTCGCACAAAAGCTTGTTGACGTAACCAAAGAAGCACTGCGGGTGGGAATCTCTAAAATGGTGGATGGTAATACCACCGGCGATGTGGGCAATGCGATCGAACGCTATGTCCGCAGCCAGGGAATGCATGTTACACACACCTATACCGGACACGGAGTAGGGCGGCGTATGCACGAAGGACCGCAGGCGCCGAATTATGGAAGACCGCGGCAGGGCACGCAGCTCCGTAACGGTATGACCATTGCTCTGGAGCCCATGGTGTTAATCGGTACGTCTGATACCCGGGTAATGCCGGATGAATGGACAGTAGTCTCCGCCGACAGGTCATTGACAGCGCACTTTGAACACACCACAGCCATTACACCAAATGGCCCGGTAGTACTCACAGTGCTCGAAGATGATCCTGACTATGGACTCGATACGACAAAGCAGTTATAATCAGAGCTTTGTCGCTAACTTTGCAATTTTTAGAAGGAGTTTTTGATGAAAGTCACGACATCAATCGGTAAAAGATGCGCAAAATGCAAAATTGTTCGACGCAAGGGCATTTTGTTCGTCATTTGCGAAAACCCAAAGCATAAACAGCGGCAGGGGTAAGAGACCATGGCAAGAATTGAAGGTGTTGACCTCCCACGTAACAAACGTATCGAAACCGGTTTGACCTACATTTTCGGTATTGGCCCAACCCGTGCAAAACGGATCCTGGCGGATACCAAAGTCAATCCGGATGTTCGTGTTAAAGACATCACGGAAGCTGATCTCGCTCTTCTGCGCGAATATATCTCAAAGAACTTCAAAGTCGAAGGCGATCTTCGCCGCGAAGTCCAGATGAGCATCAAACGGCTGGTTGAAATTGGCTGCTACCGCGGCCTGCGTCACCGCCGAAATCTGCCCGCCCGCGGACAGAGAACCCGCACCAACGCCCGCACCCGTAAGGGTCCGAAGAAGACAGTTGCCGGTCGCGGCCGCCGTCGTGGTGCAACCAAGAAGTAATTCGCTGAGAGTCATGTCCGGGTTGGAGAGCCTTCCTCTCCGCGGCCGCCCGGGCATGCTCTATGCGTTACGAGAAAGATATTTTTTCAGAAAGAATGTAGCGAGGGATTATGGCACAAAACGTACGCTCAACGCGTCGAACGTCAGTATCGCGCAAGGCAAAGAGAACTCTGTCCACCGGACAGGTTCATGTATTTGCCTCTTTCAATAACACGATCGTGACCGTTACCGACACACAGGGAAATACTGTGTGCTGGGGTAGCTCTGGGTCAGCCGGATACAAAGGCTCCCGCAAAAGCACCCCGTTCGCGGCACGCCTGGCCGCCGAGCAGGCCATCAAAGCTGCTCAGCAAATGGGGATCCAGGAAGTGGATTTGATTGTCAAGGGCCCCGGCCCCGGACGCGAGTCAGCTATTCGAGCGGTCCAGTCCATGGGACTTAAGGTTCGCTCCATCGCGGATATCACACCGGTTCCCCACAACGGATGCCGGCCTCCCAAGAAACGCCGCGTGTAATTTAATTAGAGGAAGACAGAACTATGGCTAAATATATTGGTCCGGTTTGTAAACTCTGCCGGCGTGAAGGTGAAAAATTATTCCTCAAAGGCGAACGCTGCTTTACCCCCAAATGCGCCTTTGAAAAACGCGGATTTGCCCCCGGTCAGCATGGCCGCACCGGTCAGGGCGGCCGCGGTGGCGGCAGCGAGCGTGCGTCTGACTACGCCCGCCAGTTGCGCGCCAAACAGAAAGCCCGCCGCGTATACGGCGTTTTCGAACGTCAGTTCCGCCGTTTCTACGGTTTGGCTTTGAAACATAGAGGTTTGACAGGCTTGAATCTGCTGCAGAACCTCGAAATGCGGTTTGATAACATCATCTACCGCTTCGGTCTGGCCGAAAATCGGGCGCAGGCTCGCCAGTTGGTAACCCACGGGCACTTCTGCGTCAATGGTATTCGCACCGACATCCCCTCAATGCTACTGCGCCCCGGTGACGTAATCTCCGTGCGCAAAGGCTCAGAGAAAACCACCTTCTTCAAAGAGGTTGGTGATGTGGCGGAAAAACGGAATTGTGCTGTCTGGCTGGATCGGGACCTCAAAAACCTGACCGGTAAAGTTGTCCGCGTTCCTGAACGCGCTGAGATTGATGGCAACTTGAACGAACAGCTTATCGTTGAGTACTATTCGCGCTAAAACCCGTTGATCGGCGCGCGGGAATAAGATGGTGCGCTGAGAAGAGGAAAACGTGACTACTCTCTTTAACATGGTTACCCCCAAGGTCGAGCGCGAAGCTGAAGCGCGAAACTACGGAAAATTCATCATCAGCCCGTTGGAACATGGCTATGGCGTCACTATGGGCAATGCCCTGCGCCGGGTTATGCTTTCATCGCTATCGGGTGCTGCCATCACGTCCATTCGCATCGCGGATGTACTGCATGAGTTCAGCGATATCCCGGGCGTACGGGAAGATGTTATTCAGGTAACTCTGCAGATCAAGCAGATCCGCCTGATCATGCACGATGTAGAAACCGCTCATTTGCGGTTGGACATCCGTGGTGAAGGACAGGTTACAGCAGCCGATATTATCGCGCCGCCGGAAATTGAAATCGTCAACCCTGACCTGTACCTGTTCACCGTGGATGACCCCAAAACGAAACTGGAAATAGACCTCACCGTTGAACGCGGCCGCGGGTATTCTCCAGCCAATGAACGGACAAACCATCTGCCTATCGGCGAACTGCCCGTGGATGCCATTTTCTCCCCGGTAAAACGCGTCAACTGGACTGTGTCCAACGCCCGCGTTATGCAGAGCACCAACTACGACAGACTCAACCTTGAGATCTGGACGGATGGAACGATCAAACCCGAAGAAGCTCTGGGAAATGCCAGCAAGATCTTAATCGACCACTTGCGCCTGGTTTCCGGAGTTTCCGAAGAGGTTAGCGTTCTTGGGATTGAAAAAGAAGTTAGTGGCAGCCGGCTAACCAGCGAAGCAGCCGAAACCCCCATCGAAAATCTGGATCTTTCGGTGCGTGTATTCAATTCATTGAAACGTACCGGTATCACCACGGTTGGCGATGTTCTGGATCTGCTGGAAAAAGGCGAAGAAGCGGTGATGTCTATCCGTAACTTCGGCGAAAAGAGCCTGGATGAGCTGCGAGAGAAAATGCAGGAAAAGAATTACCTGCCTCAAGAAAAAGATGTGGAGTAATTAAATATGCGACATCAAGTAGCAGGATTTCACTTAGGCCGTAATAAAGGTTCCCGTACCAGTCTCCGGCGTACATTGATCAACCAGCTCTTTACGCACGAGCGTATTCAGACCACCCACACGAAAGCCCTCGCTATTCGTGGTGATGCGGAACGTCTGATCACCCTGGCCAAAAACAGCATTGAAGCCAGCGACATTGAGAAAGTCAATGCCCGCCGCCACGCCGCTGCCCAGATGGAAGATGCCGAACTCGTAAAGAAGCTGTTTGACGACATCGCTCCGCGCTACAAAACCCGCTCCGGCGGCTATACGCGGATGATCAAAATCGGACCTCGTCTCGGTGACGCCGCTGAAATGGTGCTCATCGAACTGGTCGAAGGGTAATCTTTCCGGAACAAACCGGAAAGGCATGGAACGTTACCAACTTATTCTTGCCTACGATGGAACTCTCTTTTCAGGCTATCAACGCCAGGGAAGGGAACGGACCGTTCAACTCGTACTGGAAGAAGCCTTAAGGCAGCTCGACTGGCCGGAGAGAAGCATCCTCTGCGCCGGCCGGACGGATACCGGGGTGCACGCTACAGGGCAGGTGGTTTCATTCGCATTGGAATGGCGCCACAGTCTCGACGATTTGCGAAATGCCCTGAACGCGCGGCTGCCGGAAGATATTTCAGTTATGGACGTAAAGATCGCCAGCGCGGAATTCCACCCGCGGTTTGACGCTCTCTCACGAACGTATGAATATCGAATCTACTTCTCTCCCGCGAGAAATCCGTTGAAAGACCGCATCGCCTGGCGGTTATGGCCCCAAATGGAAATTGACAGACTACAGGAAGCCGCCCCGTGTTTCCTGGGAATCCACGATTTTTCCTCTTTTGGAAAAGCCATGAAGCCCGGTGGGTCTACAGTCCGTGAAGTCCACGAAAGTACCTGGACGCTCTCAAACGAGGGCGACCTGAAGTACAGGGTCACCGCGAATGCTTTTCTTTATCACATGATCCGGCGGTTTGTATGGCAGCAGATTTTGTGTGCCACCGGCCGTGTGACCATGGAGATGTTGAAAAGTGCCATCGAAGACGCAACGCCACTTCCACCCGGAATGGCGCCGCCAAACGGATTAGCCCTGGTGCAGGTAAACTATCTGGACCGGTAATGCAAGAATAGTGAACAATTATCAAAATTGCGATTGCAGTAAATCGATGGAATGGAGAGGATGCAGTGGAAAAAACCTACGTCCCAAAAGGAAAACAAACAGGTGATTGGCTTGTCGTAGATGCCAATGAGCAAATCCTTGGCCGTATTGCGACAAAGATAGCCATGATCCTCATGGGTAAGACAAAACCCGAATATACCCCCGGCGTGGATACCGGCGACTACGTGATCGTGCTGAACGCCAGCAAGATTGCTGTTACCGGAAACCGCATGACCGAAAAAATGTATCATGGTCATTCCGGGTACCCGGGTGGGCTGAAATCCATCAGCCTGAAAGACCAGCTGAAAAGCCACCCTGACCGCGTGATCGAATCCGCTGTCTGGGGCATGCTTCCCCACAACAAATGGGGTCGCGCTTTGATGAAGAAATTGAAAGTCTATGGCGGGAATGAGCATCCCCATGCTGCTCAGAACCCGAAATTGGCAGCCTAAAGGAGCACGGGAAATATGGCAGCAACTTATTTTGAAGGTGTTGGACGTCGTAAAGAAAGCTCAGCCCGCGTGCGTGTTGCGAGCGGCGCCGGAGTTTTCACTGTCAACGCAAAACCCGCTGAAGCCTACTTCACCCGCTATGGTGATCTGCAGGAGATCCTGGGACCTGTCAGCGCGGCTAACCTGAACGCCAGCACGCTGGATATCACCATTGTGGTGAACGGCGGCGGTGTCACCGGTCAGACTGACGCGGTCAAACTTGGCCTCGCCCGTGCCATTCAAACAATGGATCCGGAAAACACAGCTGCTCTGCGTAAGGGTGGTTTCCTGACCCGGGATGCCCGTGTCAAGGAACGCAAGAAACCAGGCCTCAAACGCGCCCGCAAAGCACCTACCTACACAAAACGTTAGAATTGCCAACGCGGGATTATTTCCGCCAGGCGATATTTTATGCAACAGGTTTTCCGGAGTAATTCATACTCCGGAAAACCTTGTTGCTTAACAGGTGAACCATGACAACCGATATATTTATGGATGAACTTTCGCACATTTATCTTTCGCTTAATCTTGATCCCGCGCAGCCGCTGACGATCATGCCGGCGGTTTGTCTGAAGGGAACGCATACCACCCGGCATAATCCGGCGCATGCCCTTTTGATCAGCTCGATAAATTCTGCGGAAGAATTAGACCAAATCCATACCATACTCTCACGTATCTATCCGGAAGACCATGGGATCACCTTATTCACTACCACATACATTTCAATGACCATAGAGCCTCACCTTACCATAGCCGATCTGGCAGTGAAACGTGAGTTCCAGATTGGAACGCACCGGTACCTATTTCTTCCTCCACTGGAAAAAGCCCAATCCTTCATCGAATTTCAGGAGATCATCGCACACCTAAGGGCTCCGGAAGGCTGCCCGTGGGATAGGGAGCAAACACATCAGTCACTGCGTAACAACCTGCTGGAAGAGACGTATGAGACCCTGGAAACCCTTGACCAGGGAGATATACCGGCTATGCAGGAAGAGTTTGGCGACCTTCTGCTTCAGATCGTGCTTCATGCTCAGATCGCGTCGGAAAGCGGCGAATTCAACATGGAAGATGTTATCGCCGGAATTTACCGCAAGCTTGTCCGGCGTCACCCGCATGTGTTTGGCGAAGTGCAGGTGGATGGCACATCGGGCGTGTTGAAGAATTGGGAAAACCTGAAGGCCGCCGAGCGCAAGGCTAAAGGGCGAGAGAAGGATAAGCCCAAGGGTATTCTGGATGAACTGCCGAAGGCGCTGCCCGCGCTGATGCAGGCCCAGGAATACCAGGACCGCGCCGCGCATGTCGGTTTTGATTGGCCCAGTATTGACGGGGTGATCGAAAAGTTCCTG
>CAYQTY010000152.1:0-8056 GCA_964420535.1 uncultured Leptolinea sp.
GGAGTCGCGGTAGGCTCAGGAGCCGGAGTCTCTGTGGGAGGAACTGGTGTGGGGGCGATGGCTGTCAATGTGACGGCCATCATTGTGCCCACCAGAGCGTTGATATCTGCTGTAGGTTCAGGTATCGGAGTGGCTTTGGGCGTACAACCGGCCGCGAAAGCGGTCAGCAAAATAAGTGAAATGAGTCTATTCTTCATTGTATTTTTTCTTTCTCTAATTATTGAAGCTTTATGGAATGGGTATTATAGCAAATAGTATGACGTATCTGAATGATATAGAGTTAAGGCTTTCAGACCGAAAAATTCATATATGACATAAACTGGCATAATCATATTGTTTACTGGAATGAGCAGATACTCAACATCGATTTTTTTAATTGAATGGGACTAGGATGAAAACGCAGGAAGCGCGAGTTCTGGGTGATATATTGCAAAGTCTAATAAGTAGCGGAGCATTCACCAATACCGATGAACTGCTTTTTCCATTGCTGAGAACGAAAACATCCTTTGCCATGCTCGATGTAATTGGATTGCGCCTGGGCAATGGACTGATGGAACCGGTAAATCTATACATGGAAGCCCTGTCACGATATAAAACGATGGGAGGTTGGGTGGTGATAGCCAGCGCGCTACGCAGTCAAATGGCTGTCGACTTCCCGGGTGCAATTCAAAAATGCATCAGGTATACTCGATTGTCTTCCACCTGGTATGGTGTGGATATATTCGGAGAACGCGTTCCGGGACCTGCTCTGGTTATGGATTTAAACACCACTCTGCAGATTATTAGTCCCTGGCGGAATGATGATGACCGGTGGATTCGCCGTATGGTCGGTGTGGCGGTTCATTACTGGGCAAAAGCTGCACATGGCGCTGCACGATTGGAAAGGGAGGTTGAGATACTTCTTGAGTTCCTGACTCCAATGTTCACAGAACGGAATTATGACGCGGTCAAAGGTGTTGGTTGGGGGTTAAAAACACTGGGCCGGTTCTATCCTGCCATTTTGACAGACTGGCTGGTATCACAGAAAAATCAACCGCACACAGCCTTGATGATGCGCAAAGCTGTCACATTTTTACCACAGGAAATGAAAGTTCGAGTTTTACAAAAATCAGAATGAGCGAACCTGTAAATTACATTCCATATAAACCAAAATCTATTCTTAATACTCACCGGCATCCCGATCACTGGTTTTGGAGCAAATACACGGCACATCCGTATACCGGCTGTCAACACGGGTGTGTTTTCTGTTATGCACGTGAGGAAAAATATTCACCATATGACAGCCCGGATGAGTTTTCTCACACAATTAGGGTAAAAGGGAACGCTCCTGAATTACTGAAGAAAGCCTTAAGCCGAAAACCGGTGGACATTGTTTTTACCTGTGATTACCAGCCGGCAGAGGGAAAATTCGGTTTGTCCCGTCAAATTCTGGAAGTCTGCCGTGAACTGGGCTTTCCTGTTTTTATTTTGGAACGATCACCGCGGATCATTAAAGATCTTGAAATTTTACGGGAAATCAATTCCAAAACACCTTCGGTCGCGGCATTCAGTATTATTAGCACGCCGGATTCCCCCAACCATGTTATCGCAAGGCGAATGGAAAACAATGCTCCGCCTGTGGAGGCTAGATTCAAAGCCATGAAACTGATAGCGGATGCCGGAATCCTGACCGGAGCCTGTTTCATGCCAATACTTCCCGGTATATGTGATGACGATGTTAATCTGGAGGCGGTTATCCGATGGACAGCGGAGAATGGTGGTCAATTTATCCTGGCGGGAGGGTTGACGCTGGCTGACCAACAGAAGGATTACTTTTTCCGCATTATGCAGTCAGAATTTCCAGCTCTGATGGAACCATATAAAAAATGGTATCCGGCAGGTAGTAACGGGACGGTCAATTACAATTGGAATAGTGTGGCAGTAAAAATTCGGCAACTATGTAAAAAGTATGGAATAAAGGACAGGGTGCCCCGGCCAATCATCCCGGGCGACAAACTGGCAGCGAATAAGCGAGTGGCTGAAAAGCTGGCCGATACCTGTTATGACCTGGACATCCATGGACAATCTCCAGCACAGGTTTGGGCATACCGGAAAGCCGCGTGGGCAGTGGAAGAGTTCCCCACCGATATTCGGCTTGTGTACCAGACTATGGGGCTGAAAGGCATTCAGTCAATCAAAGATATCGGTGACCTGATTGGAAAAGAAATTGCAGGGTATTTAGACGAAATCATTTTTAAGCGATGATGTTTCCCGGTTTGAGAAAACAAATTGTAAAAAAAAATAATATTTTTATATAAGGACCAGACCAAATGCAAATCCTTACGACAATGAGCGCCACTTTCCCGGTAATCCTTCTGGTAGTTTTAGGGATAATTCTACAAAAGATCAAACTGATCCAGGATAACACCATAGCCGATATGCAGAAGCTGGTTGTGAATATAACGCTGCCTTTATTATTATTCAAAGCATTCTCAACCATGACATTCGCCCCACAGTTTTTTCTGATTGTGGCCATTATTTTCATGACCTGTGTGATCGTTATGGTATTAACAGCAAAATTGAAAAGAATTCCTGGATTGTCACAAAACTATGCTTCGTTCTTGATGGCCGGTTTTGAAGCGGGAATGCTGGGTTATGCCATGTTTACAGCCATATATGGCGTGGAGAATGTGTCCCATTTCGCAGTAATAGATCTTGGGCAGGTTCTATTCGTCTTTTTTGTCCTGATAACCCGCCTGGAGGTATATCAAGGCCGGGAGATCGACCTGAAACACACCCTGGTTACTTTTCTGAAAACCCCGGTTATTATCGGAATACTGCTGGGTGGATTGACCAATGTCTTCGGACTCTATGCAATCATGGAAGGACAACCAATAACGAACAGTATTCTGAGAACCGCTGAAATACTGGCAAGCATGACTACACCGCTTGTCGCTATTGTCATCGGATTTGGCCTGAGGTTCAGGAAAGGCAGTCTGAGTGAACCTGCCAAAACCGTAATCCTGAGAAGCGTGTTATGGATAATTCTGGCTCTGATATTCAATGCGCTGGTGATACGTCAACTGATGGGACTTGACAGGTTGTTTGAGGCGGCTGTGCTTATGATGGCGATTTTGCCAGCTCCATTTGTGGTTCCATTCTATCTGGCTGAAAAGAATCAAAACGAAAAAGAATATATTTTGAATACTCTCTCGCTGGGTACGATTTTTGCCCTTTGCGCGAGTGTTGTAATTCGGTTTATATACTAATCCCGGCATTGTTTATAAAAAACAAGGGCGTCCAAACCAGGATGCCCTTGTTTCTTGATAGTACCGATTAAGAGTTACTTCACAATGACAATGTCACTGGCGCTGCGGCCGAAGACTTCGGGGGAATACATCTCTTCAGCCTTAGTTGGGGGTACTATAAACCTGCCGGGAGTGGTTGCGCGGGCTATATAGGAGTATTCGTAAACGCCATCCCACAGAAGTGACGTAAAGACTTCCGCGCGTTCATCACGCAGGTTTTGATGGTCAAACCAGTTCCAGTGCCACCACCAGCCGTACCGGGGCGCCTGAGTGCCTGTGGTTTGACCTTCGCCACCTGTGATAGCCAACTCCGGGTTGATGATCTCCAGGCCAGCCGGCAGCGGATCAGAGAGAGCCACATGATAACGGCGGCTATCTGCAACCATAGTCAAACGCACTTTGACTTTCGCGCCGGCTTTAATCTGCCAGAACCCATTTTCATCCCGGCTGACATCAGCGGGGTTGTCTACGGCTTCGTAGCGGCGTTCGACCACAAATCCCATATCCATAGGATTGAGAGTCAGATCGGTAGGGGCGTAATCCAACCCCAGCCGGTAATATAGGCGGCCGGTTCCCTGTTTACTGATCACCAGGTCGCGGGTTTCCCCGGAGGGAACGGCATCCACCAGATAGTTCATTGGAATAGAGGATTTCTGGTAATCGGTGGAATATCCGCTGTAAGCGTGACTGCCGGCATATTGATCTCCCAGCCATATATTTGCTACAAATTCGGGCGTCTGAGATTCATATGTATTGAAATATTTGTCAAGGGATAGGAGCACGAAAACATTTTCCTGGGTGCTTCCCCAGCGGCCTTTTTCACGATGAGCCAGCAAACCGGTGACAATCTTCGGGATCAGGTCTGATTGGGGCTTGTCAGTCATCAGCGCTTCGAGAAGAATGGCATCCGTCCGGCGGTTTGACCCGAGGAGCAGATAGTTCTGGTCATCAAAGTCTGTAACAAAGTTAGCCGCTCCCGCGGTTTCAACCACCCGGTTACTGACAAATTTACGGATGTCTGCCAGTGTATTAGTATCAGCCGGAGAGTCGATCAGCACATTCCAGAGCCAACCAATGGCATCCAGATCAAGGTTTTCCAACCCGGCCTGGTTAATAATGGCCGTCGCTTTATTCACGTCCCGGTCACCCATTAAGTTGCGGACGTACAATGCATAAGATGATAGGTTCCAGCGGGTGCGCTGACTGTAATATGAAGGATAGTGATTCTCGATCTGCTGCATATACACCAGTAAATTTTGTTGCATCGCCGATGGAACATCAAATCCTTTAAGATTGGCGCGCTGCAACGCGTGAGCCACATGAATGGTATTGAACGGGATTGATTCCTGTCCTCTACGCCAATAGGGGAATCCTCCATCACCGTTTTGCATACCCTGCAGGCGGGTGATATCCCGTTGGACTGCGGCTTCCATCTCTTCAGGAGAAGGCAATTCATTGGCTTTGAAGGCGCTCAGGACGTCCCGTAATGCCGCTACACCCAGAATCCGGGATGAAAGCTGCTCACTACATTCAAACGGGTAGGAAACCAGGTACAGAACCGCGTCTGTCAGTGACTGAAGAGCGGTGGAAGAAGTGGTGATGTCCATTCCGCCGAATTGCGGGAATACATCTGAGGGTGAAGCAACCGGCTGAACCGTTGTACCATCATCGAGAACACCATAGGTGGCAAATCCTTCCGTGGTAGCCGGTGTGTAAACCGGAAGGCTGATGTTGGCTGCATCAGCATAGTCACCGGAGACGGCGGCTGCCTGGAATTGGACTTCTCCGGCAGAATCTGTTTTTGCCGGGAAGCGGACCTCAAGCCTGTCTTTCGCTGGAACTGTAACACGGACGCCACTGGCTCCGGTTAAGTTCAGATTTGTGGCACGGACAGCCACGTCAACGGTCAGGTTGGAATCAGTCTGGTTTTGAATGACGACGGGTAATTCAAACTCGTCACCAAAGTTGAGGAAGCGCGGCGCTGAAGGACGAACCATCAGGGGCAAGCGGGCAGTAAGGTTTGATTCAGATGAACCAAACTGTTTGCCATCATCAGATACCGCAACGGCCATGACGCGGTACCGGGTCAGATTGTCGGGCAATTTGACTGGAACACTGGCTCTTCCGGAGGCATCGGTGGTAACTGAGGGAGAAAATTCCGCCAGAGGATTAAAATCAGACCGGATGCGTATAGCCGGAGCGTGGGGTGCCTCTGCCGCGGATCTCTCCATCATTGGAGCGGCGGCTGGCATGGGCATCATGGTTCCCGCAGGCATACCGGCAGAGAAAGCCATATCTTCGGCTACTCCCTTTGCCTGCAGTTCCTGGCTGGCCGATTGTGCCAGTGCGAGAGGATCGTCCAGAATAATGCTGGCGCGGCTATATAGAGTGGAATAACCGGATGGGCGGTCGGAATAGAAGAGGGATACCGGATCAGCCAGATTGTAGTTGGTTAGAGCAAGAATGGCTTCATCCACAACGATCACAGCAACCTCGGCGTTGGGAACCGGATTACCTGTATTGTCTTTTAGTTCCACATTGACGAATGTCTCTTTGCCCGGTTCCAATTCTTTTTCAGCAGGATTGGCCGCCAGTTCCAATGTACGGGTGAGGGGAGGAATTTTCAAATTCAAATTACCTGAAGCATATGCTGGCCGGTTGGGGATATTGGGTATGGCTTCGCCTTTTTCATCCAGCCTGGGTGCTGACCCGGTCAGGTCCACCTGTACATTCAGGTTTGGAATGTATCCCTCTGTTATAGGGATTTCCAGAGTGATGGTATCTTTTTCAATACGGAAGTATTCGGTGGAAATAATGCCGCTGCGGCTGATCGTCAGAACACCTTCCGCCGGAGTAAAGGGCGGTTGCACCAGGATGCGGGCACTGTCACCGGGCTGGTAGGTCTCTTTATCCGGGATCAAGGTCACCGCTTCCTGTTCAACTTTTCGAGCAGGGGGACGTTTGCCGCCGCTGACCCACCGTGTAATTACTGTGCGGTTCTTACGGCCCTTTTCATCTGTCACTTCGGCCGAAATGCGGTATGACCCGCCAACCGGAGTCTCAAACTGACAGGTGACAGCTTCTTTCATCGAGGCTATGTCGCAGTTTTGTACATCCGCTTCTTCTTCCGACCAGCGGCCGTCACGGAATTTCCATTCGAGACGGGCTGCTTGGACTTTGATCATACGGTCTTCCGTGGGATTGCCGTCAAGATCGGTGGCGATGATATCAACCTTGATGGGCGTACCTTTTTCGACGAAATATCGTTCAGTTTTTAACCCGACATACAGGTTGGCCGGATGTATCAGCATGTTGGTTGAACTGGTCCATGCCTGTCGGTTGACATCCATAACCGTTGCCTCAGCGGAGACTGTTGAAGGGCGGGCAGAAGAATCTTTTTGGAAATTGACTTTGAGGTAATGTGTGCCAGAGGCATCTGTCTTGCCGGTGAAGTTCTGCACATTTGATCTGTCATCGCCGGGCTCGAAATCATACATCCACCAGGGCGTCCACGATCCAAATGTAAACTCCGGCCAGTTTGGAGGCGAATAATTCGACGGATTTGTAGTAACCTGCCAGGTGACGTCAGCATTGGGAAGCGCGCCGCCCGCGTAGTATTTCGCCTCTACAGCCACCATTCCGGTTTCTCCGGCAAAGAATGGGCCGGGAGTTTCATTTCGTGCGGTTACTTCAAATTCAGGGCGGCGGAACTCCTGGATCTGGAAACTGTGATTGAACGAAGTGCTGGATAAATTGGTCAAACTTCCGGCTGCCTGGAAGTAGATTTGCGCCGATCCAAGATTCGTTTTCTGAGGGATGGTGAAAGCCAGATCGAAACCTCCCAGCGCGTTAACTTTTATTTCACCGCTGCCAATATTATTCCCCTGCGGTTCATTGATGTTATATGTCAGCGAGGTGACATCATTCCCCACCAGACCTACATCGCCGGTTTGAGTGCCGCCTATACGGCGCAACCAGCCTTTGATGTGCACTTCCTCACCGGGTTTATACATCTGACGGTCATCAATTACATACCAGCGCAATTCATCTGTAACCGGTGATCTGTACCAGCTTTCATCTCCCCAGTAATTGGTTGAACGAGGGAGCAGAGCCATGTCCTTGCCGTTGGCGGCGGTAAGGTAAGTGGCGCCATCAGGAATATTGAATGAGACCAGCCCGGTTTCTCCCGTTATTCCAACAGACACCTTGGATTCGGACGATATCTCCGCGTTTTGGATCGGTTCACCTGTCCGCAGATCTGTGGTCCAGGCAGTCATGGTTGCGCTGTCAACCATCGCATCAAGACCGACGCGTGTCACCTGCAACCAGACCTGAACACGCTGCCAGTATTGTTCTTTTTCAAATAATCCCAGGTGCGGTTTGACGATCAAAATGAGGTGACCTAGATCATCTTTCAAATACGACTTCAATTTGATGGATGTTTCGGTAAGTGCATCATCCACTGATTTGATATTGACCGAGCCATCAAATACTTTCCTTCCTGGAACAGGAGCAGGAGTAT
Source organism: uncultured Leptolinea sp. (assembly GCA_964420535.1). GTDB lineage: Bacteria > Chloroflexota > Anaerolineae > Anaerolineales > Anaerolineaceae > Leptolinea. Next base: position 7,810 of record CAYQTY010000152.1, read on the forward strand.
CTGTTTGACGGTATTCGCGCAGATATTTCCGGAACGACGGCCAGTCTGATGGTTTAACCGAATAAATCTGTACGTCCACCTTTGAGTGATTAACTGTGTAAATGGAATAGGAAGGATCACCGGTCGCCGGGTCTATGGTTATGAAATTCTGATTAGGGTTGACCAGCATTTTCTCGGCAGAACCTACTTTGAATGTCAGATTCTGGTTATTGCCAAGCTTTTGGCCGAAAACATCCTGAATTCTGCT
>CAYQTY010000153.1:0-374 GCA_964420535.1 uncultured Leptolinea sp.
TGTTAATCAATCCCTCCAATGGCTTGACTCTCCCGCCGCTGGAGGGATTATTCTATACAGGCTGATCAGCACAATCAACAAAATGGAGGATAGAATGACCTGCCTGTTATTGCCCCACAAAGTAGCTGACTACGCCTGCCCGATCAACGGGCTGGAAGATATGTATGAATGGAAAACCGGCACCCGGCTGCCCGGATACTTTTTGATGGATCTGAGCATGACCGGATTCATGTATATCAAACAGAAGAATGCGCCATGCCCTCGAATGGTCTTCTGGGGGAGCGGAACCGGCCAGCCACAGCACGAACTATTGAGTGACGTTATGGGGTACAGCTATACCTTTTCAGAAGATACGGCCTTTTCAACAGCATGGA
>CAYQTY010000153.1:384-8055 GCA_964420535.1 uncultured Leptolinea sp.
GCCAGCGTTGACCGGGGTATACCGGTGGTCCTGGGGTTATTGGATATGTACCACCTTCCCTATTACCCGAAGATGTATCACCGCATGCACATTCCCCAACACTATGTGCTTCTGGTGGGGTATGACTCTGAAAAGCAATTGGCGTTTGTTCAAGATAACGGCCACCCTGAAGTGCAAACCATTCCACTGTCTGACATGCGGGAAGCGTGGAATGTAAACAACCCCGGACAGGGCAAGAAGAACACCTACTGCATTGTGGAATTCGGCAGCCGCATTGCTTCGTTTGAAGAGATCGCCCGCCGGGTGTTAAAAAAGAAAGCAGAATGGATGCTCAATCCGCCCGTCGGGTTTATGGGCATCAGCGGCATGCGCCGGTTGGCAGCCGACATCACAAATTGGGAAGGGGATCTGTCACCCGAACTGTTGAAGAAATGCCTATCCGATCTGGTCACCTTCACCTGCAGCGTAGTCCCCATGCCGCCGCAACGGTTGCTCCCCTTCCCAATGAACCATGTAGACCCGCACCAGGCGGTACGTGACAGGTTCTCATCCGCGCTGGTGGAGTTCGGGACGCAATTCAACGAACCGGTCTGGAATGAAGCCGCCGGTTACCTTGCGGAGAGCGGCCACCTGATCGGTCAACTGACAGACCTTGCTGTCGATCAGTTACTGGCGTCATCTTTTGATCTGAATCCAAACGCCGAATTAATAACGCGGATCGCGGAAAAAGAAGAAAAAGCCTACACATTACTTCACTAAGAAATATCGAAACCTGGATAAGTACCCGGCAAAACCTGCCGGGTACTTATTGTTGCATAATGATATTGAAATCTGCCCGGTTTAAGAGAAAATAGAAGTGAACAAATACAAGGAGTAAGGTGTGGAATATTCAATTGGCGATTTTTCGAAAATCTCCCGGCTAGGGATCAAAACGCTCCGGTATTACCATGAGATCGGGTTGCTGCTTCCCACCCGTATCGATAAATTCACGTCCTACCGCTATTATGACGAAAAAAGTCTGGGCCGGGTTCAGACCATTGTCCGATTAAAAGAACTGGGATTTTCTCTGGAGACTATTAAGGAAATTCTTGAAACCAACAAAGACGACCAGAGTCTTATCCGGTACATGCAAGACCAACTGGCTGAAATAGACAGTCAGATTGATGATTTTAAAACCAAACGAGAGAAGATCGAATCGTTTATCCGGTTGGAATCAGAGGTCCCTGAACCCGTGGGAGATTTGATAACAAAAGAAGTTCCGGATATTTTCATCGCGTCCATTCTATATAGAGGCCGGTATGAAGAAATTGACCAACACATGAACCGGTTGTTTGACGTTTTTCAATCCGTGATCAATGGACCGGCATTTTGTCTGTATCACGATGAACACCACGCGGAAGAGTTGATGAATATCGAATGCTGCATACCCATATCCAGAAAAATACCGGCGGCTGGATTCAAGTTTTCCACACTGGACGGCGGCCATTTTATATCCATTATGCACGAAGGCGATTATTCCACCCTTTGGAAGTCCTACCAGAAAATTGTGGATTACCTGAATAAGTGTGACTTTCCCATCCGCCCACCCACCCGGGAGATCTATTTACGGGGAAAAGGGAAGATCCTTCCGGGCAATCCGGAAAAGTATCTGACGGAGATACAGTTCCGGTTGATCGATGATGAAGACCCCATCTCAAAAACCATCCGGACAAAAATAGCCATCAATATTCACGCCTAGACAGATACCCGGCATACACCAGGATACAAAATCTTGAAAATGGCGTAAAATTTTGCCGCGGATTATCAATAAGACTGGCTATATGAACCTGTAAAAAAATTCCAACCCGGGAGATAATAATGGATTACTCAATTGGCGATCTATCCAAGATCACTCGTATCAGCGGGAAAACACTTCATCAATACCATCTGGATGGGCTCGTTGTACCCGAGAGGATAGATAAGTTTTCTCAGCGCCGCTTTTATTCCGGGAAATCCTTACACCGTGTGGAAGTTGTTAACCAATTGGTCAAGATGGGGCTCCCCGTAGAATTCATCAAGGATATTCTCTCACGTCATTTTAGTTCCGGTCAGTTTTTCCGGATGATACGGGATAACGTGACACATTCCAGCCATTCCTGGGAAGCATATGGCCTTAGCCATGATATGTTGGAAAGTATTTTGCACGCCAGCTCAGATTCAAATTCGCATACTGGCAAACTTAAAGTAAAAGTCCTTCCCAACCTGATAATTAGCGGAAAGTGTTTTACAGCCAAACCGGATGAGTATTTGTCGCACCTGGATGAGTTTCAAAAGGTATACGGCCCATCAGCGTCAGGCAGCCCGATCATCCTTTTCCTTGATGACCACCAGTTTGAAGAAGAAACAAACATGGAATATTGTCTGCCGGTTTCCAGTGAAATTACGGGAGATGGCGCTTCGACCCGTGAACTGAAGGGGGCGCGGGCTGTGGCGGTTGAATACAATGGCCCCATTTCAGGTGTATGGAAAGCGTATGCCAGGATCATGAATCACCTGAATGATCACAACCTTGCCATTCAAACACCTTCACGCGAAGTGATCCTTGAACCAATCAAGTTTAAACCGGAAGAGAAAAATCCCCGCATCCATGTAGAAGTACAGTTCCTGACCGGCGATCCCAATGACCCCGGTTTTACCCGCGATGTCTCACGGCCGGGTTATGGCATCAATGCCGCGTTTGACCTGTAACGCGAATTAATCAACCCCGTCAAACAGGTCGGTTTCTTTCAGACCGGTTTCAGCCGGCGGGATCGCGCGCATATACACTTCAGTTGAATCAAACATCCGCCTGAACCAACCCACCACACCGGAAGCCATACTGGTACCGCCCTGGCTGGCATGGCAGGCTGCCGCTGCGTCGCGGATCTCTGCCACTTCGCGGAAATGAATACGGGTGGTGATGGGAAAATCGACCTCAGCTATGGCTGCCATGTCAATATCGCGGTTGGCGCCGAATTTTCGCGGATCGCGCCCGAGCAGCCGCCACATCGCCACGGCGAACCGCAGGAAACCGCGGGAGATGGTCTGGAAATACAATTTAGCCGGTGTGAACGGCTCCAAACCATCGCAGACGAAGGTTTGGTCTGCGGCCAACTCAAACGCGCGGACTGTCGCCTTGTGGATAGCGATATGGTCCGGATGGTAATACCCCCCGATGGGGTCAAATGTGATGACCACCGATGGTTTCAGTTTCCGTATGTATTGGGCCACTTCTGCCGCAACTGTTTCCACCGGTTGGGCGGCCAATGCCTGGGGATGATTGTTGTCAGCAGTCCCCGGCATACCAGAATCACGGTACCCCAGGAAGAAGATGGATTTCAATCCCAATGTGCTACCGGCACACCGCAACTCAGACTCGCGTTTCTCGCCTACTGTATTAAACCCGGCCATCATGTCAGGCGGCATTTCACCCACTTCACCGCGCGTAGCGCACACCAGGTAGACATCAGCGCCGCGGCTGGCATAAAGAGCCAGTGTGCCGCCTGTACCAAACGATTCATCATCCGGATGGGCCAATACAGCCAGGATTGTTCTCTTCGTACCCATTTACTGAACTCCCTTTAATGACATTCGGTACAAGTTACCGAAAGGATTTTTATTAACCTGATATTTTCGGAATATTTCATCATGCTATTGTAGTAGCTCGCGGAGATTATGAAAACCTGAAAACCGGGTTTGTATAGCCCGAAAATCTATCCGAGCGTTTTTGGCATAAAATACAGGTATGCAACTGATTCTGACACATGACCAGGCTGACTTTGACGCGGCCGCTTCATTACTGGGCGCCGCGCTGATCTCCGAAGGAACTACTCCGGTTCTCCCGCCGCGTCTCAACCGCAATGTGCGCGCCTTTTTGAACCTGTACGGAGCGGAATTGCCGTTTATTGAACAGCAGGATCTTTCAGGCGAAACGGTGCTTTCCATCATCCTGGTCGACACCCAGTCTCTTGTCACCGTGAAAGGGATGCGCCGATCCACCCATGTGCGGGTGATCGATCACCACAACCAAAGGGCAGACATTTCACCCGACTGGCAATTGTCACTGGATAAGACCGGCGCCTGCACCACGATTTTCGTCGAACAATTGCAGGGGCACAACGGTACGGTTCATCCCATTCAGGCAACGTTACTATTGCTGGGGATATATGAAGACACCGGCTCGCTGACATACGCGTCAACCACCGCGCGCGATATCCGCGCGGCAGCCTACCTGATGGATCAGGGCGCGAACCTCAAAATTGCCGCCGACTTCCTCAATCCGCCTCTGACTCAGCCCCAGCGCAACCTGTATGACCGTCTGCTGGCTTCCGCTGAATCGCTGCATATCCACGGTCACACGGTAATCATCGCGCCCGGCCACGCTGAAGACATGAATGAGGAGATCTCGTCGGTAGCCCATAAACTGCGTGACCTGCTGGACCCGGATGCCCTGTTTGTGGTGGTCACCACGCGTGACGGAGTACGCATCATTGCCCGCTCCACCAGTGATCAGATTGATGTGGCTCGCATAGCCCGTGAATTCGGTGGCGGCGGGCATGAACGTGCCAGCGCCGCGCTCATCCACCCGACCGGTGAGACGAACCCGGCCGCGCTGCAAAAACTACTGGACGATACTACCCGACAGCTTGAAAAAAGCCTGCCTGCGCTGGTCCAGCCATCCATCCGGGTGCGCAAGATCATGTCACGTCGGCCGCTATTAATATCTCCTGAAACCACCGCGCAGGAAGCCCTTTCGCTGATGCAAAAATACGGCTACGAAGGTTACCCGGTGGTGGATGACGGCCGCGTGGTCGGGCTGTTAACCCGCCGCGCGGTGGACCGGGCGATTTCACACAAATTGAACCTGCCCACTTCCAGCCTGATGGATGCCGGCGAAGTGACCGTTTCACCGGATGATCCCATTGAGCTGCTGCAGGATGTGATGACGTCCACCGGTTGGGGGCAGATACCGGTTGTCGACCCGGCGAGAAAACAGGTCATCGGGATTGTCACCCGCACCGACCTTCTCAAAACACTTCAGCATGGTGAGTCCAGCCTGCCGGGGCATATAAACCTGGCCCAAAAGCTGGAGGAATCGCTGCCCCCGGCTCGCTATGCCCTTCTTCAGGCAATTAAAGAAACTGCAGAACGGCATCATTTGCCTATCTACATTGTCGGAGGTTTCGTCCGCGATCTGCTGCTCGACAGGCCAGGCGAAGATTTTGACATCGTGGTGGAAGGTGACGCCATTTTCCTGGCACGCGCCATCAGCGATCAATACGGCGGCCGTGTAGTCAGTCACAGCCGGTTCGGTACAGCCAAGTGGCAGATCAAAGAGATTACCGCCAATCTGGCCGGACTACTTTCTCTGCCTGAATCGCTGGCAATTTCGGACCTGCCGGACACTCTCGATTTCATCAGCGCACGTACGGAATTTTACGAATACCCCACCGCCCTGCCCACCGTTGAACGCGGAAGCATCAAGCTTGACCTTCACCGGCGCGACTTCACCATTAACACCATGGCCATGCGGTTGAACGGGCGTCACCATGGGGAATTGTATGATTTCTGGGGTGGTCTGGCTGACCTGCGGCAGAAACGCATTCGCGTCCTGCACTCCCTCTCTTTTGTGGACGACCCCACCCGAATGCTCCGCGCGGCCCGGTTTGAGCAGCGCTTCCATTTTCACATGGAAGCCCGTACCCTTGACCTGATCCATGAAGCCGGCGACCTCTTGCGCCAGGTTTCTGGAGACCGCATCCGCCATGAGTTCAACCTGATCTTTCAAGAGGAATATCCGCCGGCTGTGTTCCTGCGACTGGAAGAATTGAACCTTTTGGAAGCCATCCTTCCCGGATTGGTCTGGGGAAAAGACCAGAACCGTGATTGGACCAATCTGATCCAATCCCCCGAAACACCGGTAGATGGGATTATTCCCCACGATCTATTTTGGCTGGCGCTATTCTATCGTTACGAAGCAGGAAAACTTGAAAGCGCCTGTCAACGGTTAAAACTTCCCCAGGGCATCAGCGGCACGCTGGAGGCCGCGGGTCAACTTAAGATAGCCATAAGCCTAATGCCGGATCTGCCCGTGGTTGACGCTGTTAAATATCTGGATAAATACCCGGAGAAATTATTACACGCGATAGTATTGCTGGAACCGGATGTGCCGGGCACTCAGACCATTCGCCGTTACCTTACCGAATGGAAGTCAATTCAGCCCACCATCACCGGACGGCATCTCGAAAAAATGGGTATCCCCCGGGGGCCAGCGTACCGGTCGATACTGGATTCCCTGCGGGCTGCCTGGCTAACAGGGGAAATCTCCACACCGGAAGAAGAAGAAGTTTTATTAAAACAACTCCTCCTTCAACCGCAAAAAGACCTCACGGAATGATCTATGATGCAGATTCCAGAACAAACAAAGTCTACCGTTGACGATATCATTATCCGGAAGATGATCAAGGCAGACCTTCCCGCGTTGGAATGGGACGGCGAATACACCAAATACCGTGACGTTTACCTGATGGAATTTGAGCGGTCACAGATCGGCTCGTCCATATTATGGGTGGCAGATAAACCAGGGGCGGGAATCATCGGTCAGCTTTTTGTGCAATTGAACGCGGAGCGTACCGAACTGGCCAACGGGCGTTCACGGGCGTATATGTATGCCTTCCGCATTCGGCCTCCTTACCGGGGCGCCGGTCTGGGAACACGTATGATGGCAGTGATGGAAGAAGACCTTTTAGCCAGGAAATTCTCCTGGGTCACTCTGAATGTGGGGAAAACGAATTACTCCGCCCGCCGGTTGTACGCGCGGCTCGGATACAGGGTGGTGGCACATGAAGCCGGGCGCTGGTCATACCGAGACGAGAAGGGCATCATGCGTCACGTGGAGGAACCGGCCTGGCGTATGGAGAAATTTATCAGCAAGGCTTTGTAAATAATAACCAGACCGTTTCACGCCCCCAGCGGTCAGAGCAGTCTTTTCGGGACACCAGAGTTAAACCTGATTTAAAGCGGTCAATATCCTCATCTGTCAACCGTGTTGGGTCGGGCCTTCCCGGCCAGCTCCGATGTCCATAAATCAGGAAACAACCATCCGGTTTTAGCCAGGTGACTACATTACCGGCATATATTGTCCGTGCCGCGTCGTTGAGGCTGTGAAAACATCCGATATCCAAGACAAGGTCGAATGATTGCGCGGCACCTTTGAAATTCACCACACTGCCAGCGTGGAAATCGCCGGAAAGCCCACGCCCGGCAAACCGGCCACGAGCCTTACGAAGCGCCTTCCAGGCAAGGTCAACCCCGGTTGTTTGCCAACCCGCTTCCGCCAGGGTTAGGCAATTTGTCCCCGTACCGCATCCCAGGTCAAGCGCCTTGCCGGCCGGATGGTTTTGGATAAATTCCAACAATTCAGGCGGTGACTGTCCGGTATCCCAGGGCGGTTTACCAAAATAGCGGAGATTAAGCGCGAACCAGCGGTACAGGTCGTCAAACACAGGTACATTGTACCGGTAAACCTTACAACCGCCGCAAAAATTCTGATATTATTTCCCGGAAAAATATCTCTGTTTATAGAGGCCCATATGAAATACAGGCAATTCGGACGTACCGGTTGGCAGGTGAGTGAAATCGGTTATGGTATGT
>CAYQTY010000154.1:0-789 GCA_964420535.1 uncultured Leptolinea sp.
CATGGAACTGGGTGTGGATATCAAGGAATTGAACGCGGTAAATATGCGGAATGTGCCGCCCACGCCAGCCAATTATGCCCAGCGTTCCGGGCGTGCTGGCCGGCAGGGACAACCCGCTCTGGTCTTCTCGTACTGCTCCTTTGGCAATTCGCATGACCAGTATTACTTCAAGCAACCTGAACGGATGGTAGCCGGTGTGGTGACGCCACCGCGCCTTGACCTGGCCAATCAGGATCTGTTGCGCTCTCATGTGCATGCCATCTGGCTGGCAGAAGCCAACCTTAGCCTGGGGCGATCTCTGCGTGATGTGATCAATATCACTGGAGAAGAATCTCTGGAATTGCTCGATAATGTCAGGGACACCATCCGGGACAATCCCGCGAAGATACGAACCCGAGAAGTTGGTGGATCCATTCTTCAGACCATCGGACCTGATCTGACATCAACGGATTGGTACTCAGAGAACTGGCTGGAAGAGACCATCAATCAGATCGAGTTGCGGTTTGAGGAAGCCTGCGAACGCTGGCGCAGTATGTTCCGTAATGCCCGAGCGCAACAGCGTAACCAACAGCGAATCATCAATGACCTATCCCTGGATTCAAAACAGCGTGAGCAGGCTGAGCGGCTGCGGCGAGAAGCCGAGAGCCAGATCAAACTGCTGGTTGATACAGACAATGTGATGCAGTCTGACTTCTATTCCTACCGGTACTTTGCCAGCGAGGGTTTTCTACCCGGCTATAGTTTCCCGCGCCTGCCGCTATCTGCCTTTATTCCAGCCCGACGCCAGAA
>CAYQTY010000154.1:799-3269 GCA_964420535.1 uncultured Leptolinea sp.
GGCCAAGATTCCTGGCGATTTCAGAATTCGGACCACAGGCTTATATCTATCATGAAGGTTCACGCTACCAGATCTACAAGGTGACGCTTCCTGTATCGGAGGGGACAGATTCCCTGTCGCTGGTGACGGCCAAGATCTGCAAGAACTGCGGATTCATTCATATTGTGACGGCGAAAAACAATCCGGATGTATGTGTGCATTGTGGCTTCCCGCTGGAACCCGGATTGACCAACCTATTCCGGATGCAGAATGTGGTTACACGCCGGCGCGATCGGATCAGTTCGGATGAAGAAGAACGCACCCGGATGGGGTTTGAGATCCGAACATCAATCCGGTTTCAGTCACGGGCCGGGATGGAGAACATCTCCAAATCAGCCCGTGTGCTGGTAGACGGTCAACCGGTCGCTTCGTTGACGTACGCCAGTGCGGCCACCATATCACGCATCAACCTGGGCTGGCGCAGACGGAACAACCCTGATCAACTCGGGTTTGATCTGAATGTGGACCAGGGGACCTGGGGCAAGCGGCCGGATGAAGCGGAGGGTAACGGTGGGGATGATCCGCAGACTGGTCGGTATAAGACCGTGATTCCCTTTGTGGAAGATACCAAGAACTGCCTGCTGTTTGAGCCGGCGACTCCATTGGATGAAAGCCAGATGGCTTCCCTGCAGGCGGCATTGAAATCCGCCATCCAGATCCTCTACCAGTTGGAGGATTCTGAACTGGCTGCCGAACCTCTGCCGTCACCCAAGGAACGCAAGTCGATCCTATTGTATGAAGCGGCGGAGGGCGGTGCGGGAGTACTGCGGCGGATACTGGAAGACACAACGGCCTTCGCGAAGATCGCACGCAAAGCGGTGGAACTGTGCCACTTTGAACCGGATACCGGTGAAGATCTTCATCACGCCCCGAAGGCTTCGGAAGATTGTGAAGCCGCCTGTTATGACTGTCTGATGAGTTACTACAACCAGATAGATCACCGGTTACTGGACAGGCAGACTATTAAGAATCCGCTGCTTTCGTATAGTAGTGCTTCGTTAAACGTTTCGCCGGTTGGACAGAGCCGGGCGGATTATCTGCAGGGGCTGAAGAACCTGTGCATGTCTGACCTTGAGCGGGACTGGTTGGATGAACTGGAGCGCAAGAACTACAACCTGCCCACGCATGCCCAGTTGCTCATTGAAGATTGCGGTACCCGGCCTGATTTTGTGTACAAGAAAGATTACCTGGCTGTCTATGTTGACGGACCGCACCATGATTACCCTGACCGCCAGACCCGTGACCGGGAGCAGGAAGCCTGCCTTCGGGATATGGGATACACGGTGGTCCGGTTTGGGTACAAGGATGACTGGGATGCTTTGTTCCGCCAGTACGCCGCGATATTTGGCTCACATGACTAACCTGATTTCAGGAGGATATTTTGCCTGACGCTCACTTCGCTGTTGGTTCACTCGTAAAAGCCCGTGGACGGGAATGGGTTGTACTTCCAGATTCATCGGAAGATATGCTGGTCTTGCGGCCGCTGGGCGGCAAGGATGATGAGATCACCGGTGTGTACCTTCCTATCGAGAAGGTGGAATCCGCCCACTTTGACTGGCCCGACCCCATGCAGGCAGGTGACTGCCATTCCGCGCGGATGCTGCGTGATGCCGTCAGGCTCGGGTTCCGATCCAGTGCAGGGCCGTTCCGTTCGTTCGGCCGGTTGGGGATGGAACCGAGGGCGTACCAATTGGTGCCGCTGATTATGGCTCTGAAACTTGACCCGGTACGCATGCTCATCGCGGATGATGTGGGTATCGGCAAGACTATTGAAGCCGGTCTGATCGCGCGTGAATTGCTGGACCGCGGTGAAATTGAACGCATGACTGTGCTGTGTCCACCTCACCTGGCGGAGCAGTGGCAGAAGGAACTGAGCGAGAAGTTCCATATTGAAGCCGACCTGGTACTGCCATCCACGGCGGCGCGCCTTGAACCCCGGCAGGCGGATAAGACGATCTTTGACTTCCATCCATTCACCATTGTCTCGCTGGATTTCATCAAGCAGGAGCGGCGGCGTGAGCAATTCCTGCGCTCGTGCCCTGAACTGGTGATCATAGACGAGGTGCATACCTGCGCGCTGGGCGCGGAACACGGCCGCCAGCAGCGCTATGAACTGATCTCCGCGCTGGCGGAAAAGAAAACCCGGCACATGATCCTGGTGACGGCCTCGCCGCACAGCGGGAATGAGGCGGCCTTCCGGTCGCTGATCGGACTGCTGCACCCGGACTTCGAAGATCTGCCGGAAGACCTTTCGCAGGCGCAGGGCAAGCCGGTTATGAAACAATTGGCCGGGCATTTCATCCAGCGGAAGCGGGCGGATATCGTTCGATACCTGGAGGAACAGACAACCTTTCCGGTGCGCGAAGATCTGGAAATGACCTATACCTTATCGCCGGAATACAAACGGCTGTTTGACCGAGTGCTGGCCTAT
>CAYQTY010000154.1:3279-8051 GCA_964420535.1 uncultured Leptolinea sp.
CCAAAACCGGTGACCAATTGAAAGACCGCATCCAGTGGTGGTCGGTGCTGGCGCTGCTGAGATCCATGGCTTCCAGCCCGGTGGCGGCTGCCTCCACATTACGGAATCGCGCGGCCAACATTGACGCGGATTCTCCGGAAGCGGCGGATGAGATCGGCAAGAAATCGGTGCTTGACCTGGTGGGTGAGGATGCCAGCGAAGGGCAGGATGTGCTGCCCGGCGCGGATTATGGTGATGACGATGAACCGTCGAAATCCAACCGGAGGAAGTTGCTGGAATTCGCACGGGAAGCCGACACGCTGACCGGGTCAAAGGACCGCAAACTGCAGGTGGTGATCAACCAGGTGCAGAAAATGGTGGCGGACGGTTACAACCCGATTGTGTTCTGCCGCTTCATCCCCACAGCGGAATATGTGGCAGACGCACTGCGCTCCAGCCTGAAGAAATCGGTGGAGGTGGCAGCCATAACCGGGCTGCTGCCGCCGGCGGAACGTGTGGAACGCATTGAAGCCCTGGCTTCGAATGAAAAGCGTGTGCTGGTGGCCACCGACTGCCTGAGCGAAGGCATCAACCTGCAGGAATACTTTGATGCAGTGATCCATTATGACCTATCGTGGAACCCGACCCGCCATGAACAGCGGGAGGGGCGCGTTGACCGCTTCGGTCAGAACGCCCCGCGTGTGCGGGTGGCTACCGTATATGGCACGGACAATCAGATCGACGGTGTGGTTCTGGAAGTGCTGATCAAGAAGCACAAGCGCATTCGCAGCGACCTGGGCATCTCCATCCCCGTGCCGGGCAATTCAGAGCAGTTGATCGAAGCGCTGCTGGAAGGACTACTGCTGCGCGGATACCAGGCAAGCCATGACGGCGCGGCCCTGTTGCCGGGAATGGATCAGTACTTCTCGGAGCAGGCGAAATCCATCAACAAACAGTGGGATATTTCGGCCGAGCGCGAGAAACTTTCACGGTCGATCTTTGCTCAGATAAGCATCCATCCGGATGAAGTTAAGAAGGAATTGGACGCCGCGCGCGAAGCGATCGGTTCCGGCGTTGACGTGCGGCGGTTCGCCCGCCAGGCGTTGACCGGGTTCGGCGCGGTTGTGAGTGAAAACCACGGCCTGTCTGTTGACCTGGGTCACGCGTCCGGTGCGCTGAAAGACAACCTGCGGCCGGTGGTGGATATCAACAACGGCAAGCCGGTGAAATTATCCTTTGACTATCCGGCCCCTGAGGGGCACATCCATACCCCGCGAACCCATCCCTTGATTGAAACACTGGCGGCGCACGTACTGGAAACTGCGCTGGATCCGCAGGGATATGACGCGCAAACCTATGACCTGGCCCGGCGCTGCGGTGTGATCCGCACGGACCGGGTGAAGAAGCGCACCACGTTGCTGCTTATCCGCCTGCGCTACCACCTGGTCAGCGGTGACGGCAGTGATGGGAAGCCGCTGCTGGTGGAAGACAGCCAACTGCTGGCCTTCCGCGGGCAGCCTTCCGCTCCGGAATGGCTGGATGACGCCGAGGTGGAAACGCTGCTGGACGCGAAGTCTACCGGAAATATTACACCGGTGCAGTCTCAGGGCTTCCTGCAGGAAGTGCTGGATACCCGGATCACGTTGGAGGAACGGCTCAAAGAGACCGCCATTCAGCGCGGCGCGGAGATCCTTGAGACGCACAAACGTGTGCGCCGTGCCGGCAAAGAATCAACCGCCGGAATGAAGGTGGAACCACAACTTCCACCGGATGTACTGGGTATATACATATTCCTACCCGGCAGCAATTAGAAGAACGGAACCGCCATGTCAAACCGAAACCGCAACCCGTTACCCACCATCTATACCGAAGGCGGCCTGCTGCCTTCTGACCTGCTGCAGCGCATCCTCAACCGTGACAAATCACTGGCCGGATTGAATGAAGAAAGTTACCACCTGGCTCAGAATGAGAAACTCAACGAAGCCATCAGCCGCTCGTGGAACCGGCTGCAGGGTGACTGGGCGGTCTTTTGCGGGCAGCGTGAGAAACTGGGGAAGAATGACACCGGTACCACTGTCACCCGCGAACGCTGGCTTCTGCCATTATTCCAGGAACTGAACTACGGCCGGCTGACCGGCGCGAAGTCGGTGGATATACAGGGAAAGAGTTTCGTCATCTCGCACCGGTGGGACACAGTGCCGCTGCATCTGGTGGGCTGCAACCTCTCGCTGAATGTGAAGACCACCGGTGTGGCTGGCGCGGCGCGCATCAGCCCGCACAGCCTGGTGCAGGAATACCTGAATATATCCGACGATGCCCAGTGGGGCATTGTGACCAACGGCCTGAAGTTGCGCGTGCTGCGTGACTATGCCAGCCTGACCCGGCAGGCCTACCTTGAGTTTGACCTGGAAGCCATGTTCACCGGCGAAGCCTATTCGGACTTTGTGTTGCTGTGGATGGTGTGCCATCAGTCACGATTTGAAACACGCAAAGAACTGGAACGCAAATGCCTACTGGAAGTGTGGTCGCAGACCGCCCGTGAGCAGGGGACGCGCGCGCTGGATAACCTGCGTGATGGGGTGGAGGAAGCCATCCGGGTTCTGGGCAGCGGCTTTCTGCAGCACCCGTCGAATACTGTGCTGAACGAGAAACTGCGCGCCGGCACACTGCAGAAGCAGGATTATTTCTGGCAGGTGTTGCGGCTGGTGTACCGCATGATCTTCCTTTTCGTGGCGGAAGACCGTGATGTGCTGCTGCTGCCGGATGCCCCGGCGGAATCAAAGGAACGCTACCTGAAATATTATTCCACGGCCCGCCTGCGCGAGATCGTGGAGCACAACCGCGGCTCACGCCACTCGGACCGCTATGAATTGCTGACGCTGGTGATGGATACATTAGGGAAGGCGGAAGGCTGCCCGAACCTGGCCCTGCCGGCGTTGGGCGGCTGGCTGTTTTCGGATAACGCCATGCCCGACCTGAAGGATTGCCGGCTGGAGAACCGCGCGTTGTTCGCGGCGGTGTATTCTCTGGCTTACCTTAAAGACGGCGGGATGCTGCGGGCGGTGGACTACCGCAACCTGGGGCCGGAGGAACTGGGCAGTGTGTATGAATCACTGCTGGAACTGCACCCCGATATTGACCCGAACACGCGGGAGTTTAGCCTGTATTCAGCCGCCGGCAACGAACGCAAGACCACCGGCAGTTACTATACACCCACCAGCCTGATCAACGAACTGCTGAACTCGGCGCTGGATCCGGTGATCGAGCAGGCGTTGAAAAACAAACCGGACAGCGCGGCGCGCGAAACGGCCCTGCTGGAACTGACGGTGTGCGACCCGGCTTGCGGAAGCGGACACTTTCTGGTGAACGCCGCCCACCGTCTGGCGCGGCGGCTGGCGGAGATCCGCTCGGGGGGTGACGAACCCTCGCCGGAGGTGGTGCGGGCCGCCCTGCGTGATGTGACGCGCAAATGCATCTACGGGGTGGACATCAACCCGATGGCCGTGGAACTGTGCAAGGTGAACCTGTGGCTGGAATCCATCGAACCCGGCAAACCGCTGACCTTTCTGGACGCTCACATCAAATGCGGCAACAGCCTGGTGGGTGTGGGGCCAAAGATGGATATCAACAAACTTGCCGTGCCGAACGAAGCCTTTAACCCGGTGACCGGGGATGACAAGGCTACCGCGGCATTGCTGAAGAAGCGCAACAAAGAGGAACTGGCTGGCGCGGAATCATTTTTTGTAACCGTCATGAAGACTCAGGAAGACCTTCAGAACTGGCTGGCCGGGCAGGCCAGGGCGTTATACCAGATGGCCGAAGAATCCATGGCAGATGTGCAGGCGAAAGCCGACGCCTACCACGCGTACACCGGTTCTGATCAATACCGCAAACAAAAACAGGTAGCGGATCTTTGGACGGCCGCCTTTTTCTGGAAGATTGAGAAGCCAAATGCCGGCAGCATGACGGTAACCGCCCCCACACATGGGCAGTTACGCCGGCTGCGTGCCGGGCAGACTACCCAGAGTGGATTGTTGGAAGCAGTGGCTGAAATTGCCACAAATCAGGGCTTCTTCCATTATCCGGTTGAGTACCCTGAAATACTGGAACAGGGCGGCTTTGATTGTGTGCTGGGCAACCCGCCATGGGAACGAATCAAACTACAGGAAGAAGAGTTCTTCGCTTCGAAGGATCCGGATATCGCCGGGGCCATGAACAAGGCTGCCCGACAGAAATTGATCAACAATTTAAAAGACACCAACCCCTTACTTCTGACTGATTTCAACATTGCCAAACACAACGCGGAATGCACCAGCAAATTCGTGCGTGAATCTGAGCGTTTCAAACTCTCGGCTGTGGGAGATGTGAATACCTACGCGTTGTTCTCGGAGCATGACCGTGACCTGATGAACCGAAGCGGTTTTGCAGGTTTCATTGTTCCGACGGGTATAGCCACAGATGATACGACCAAAGATTTTTTTGGCGACCTGGTAGAGAAGAGGTCGATTGCCAGTATTTTTGATTTCGAAAACAAAGAAGCCATCTTCTCAGGTGTTCACCGAAGTTATAAATTCAGCCTGTTGACCTTGAGTGGGTCACCGGTGAAGGCGGCCCGATTTGTATTCTTTGCCACCAGGGTGGAACACCTCCGAGATAATCAGCGTCAATTCACTCTGGATCCTGGGGAGATATCTTTGTTCAATCCGAACACCCGAACCATGCCAGTGTTCCGAACAAGGGCGGATGCTGAGTTGACCCGCGAAATTTATAATCGGGTACCGGTACTGATTAAT
>CAYQTY010000155.1:0-8029 GCA_964420535.1 uncultured Leptolinea sp.
CTGGTCCAGGAACGGGACGGTATAACCATCCAGAACCCTGCGGTGGCTGCCCGCCGCCGTCGCAAGTAATGTCAATTCCGCCCGCCGTTTACCAAAGCCAAGGTATAAGGCCAGCAGGTACGTCACCACGTACAACCAGGGGGAGAACCGCTCTACCTGGATAAGGCTGACGCCCGCGCCAACCCGGAAAACAAAACCGAGGGAAAGCACAACCACATCGATCAGCACGTAATGTTTAAGGCGTAATGAATATGCCAGATTTGTCAGGAAATAAACCAGAGAGATCCAGAAAAAGAACGGTGAAAGTAAATAGGCTATTGGAAACGCGATGGCGAGAAGAAGAACTGCCGTTGTAATGGCGGCTGGAATGGGTAGCAGACCGGAAGCAATCGGGCGGAATTTCTTCTTAGGATGTTGCCTGTCAGCTTCCACATCCAGAATATCGTTGATAATATATACAGTGCTCGATAGAATACAGAAGAGGAAGAAACCGGCCAGAGTACGGCTGAATGCGGTTATATTTGTAAGTTGACGGTCAAAAACCAACGCCGCGAAAATGATGGCGTTCTTCGTCCACTGCTTGATTCTCATTGTCTTGATGATGGCGCGCAGCATAAAAAATATCTTATCACAAAACGATTGGAAGAATTTGGAAAACCTGTGACAAAAGAACGATTAGATATCCGTTTGGTAGAACTGGGTCTGGTGGAGAGCCGTAATCTCGCACAGCGTCTGGTAATGGCCGGTTCCGTGCGTGTTGACGGGCAAATGGTGCTCAAACCATCACAGATGATCACACCGGAATCAGTTGTAGAACTGGTGGAAAAACAAAAATTTGTTTCCCGTGGTGGCGAAAAATTGGAAGCCGCGCTGGTTGCTTTTGGTCTGACAGAATTGAGCGGCATGCCATGCGCCGATATAGGCGCTTCTACCGGCGGGTTTACGGATTGCCTGCTGCAGCACGGCGCCGCGACCGTTATATCTGTCGATTCCGGTCACGGTGACTTTCACTGGAAGTTGCGGACAGATCCCCGGGTGACGTTGATGGAGCACACTAATGCCCGGAATCTGGTCACGTTGCCCAAACCTGTGAAACTGGTATGTGTGGATGTCTCTTTTATTTCGCTGCGGATTTTGTTTCCGGTGATCAAAGCATGGCTTCAACCCGCTGGCGGTCAACTGGTGACGCTCGTCAAACCGCAGTTTGAAGCCGGCCGGGAAGAAGCAGACAAAGGTAAAGGGGTTATCCGCGATCCGGCCATTCACACGAGAGTGTTAAAAGATGTGCTGAATGCCGCCCAGAATGATGGATTCAGGGTTAACGGTTTAATCCTTTCCCCTCTTGAAGGCCCGAAGGGCAACCGTGAATTTTTGGCGCATTACACTTATCCGGGCAATCCGCGTGATGACATATCCAAAATGGTCAAAGAGGCTGTAACAGCCATATCCAAAGAGTGATTCGATCGCTGCAGGAGTGAATACATTGACGCAAACATACCTTGAAAGCCTGCTGGCGAATGATGAAAAGATCCTGCTGGTCACGCGTAACCATGGATTTTTTCTATTCCGCAAGCTAATACCTGATATTCTCTTTTTATTCCTTATCACCGGTGTTTCTGTTTACCTGACCGGTCAATTCGGCTGGATGTCGCTGTTTGGCATAGCAATAGCCATATTTCCCCTGTTTGATATGGAGCGCCATTTATTGGACTGGCGCAGCCGGGAGTTCATAATTACGAACCGGCGGGTCGTTCAAATCTCAGGAATCATTAATAAGAATGTGACTGATTCCTCTCTGGAAAAAGTAAACGATGTAAAACTTTCCCAGTCCTTTTGGGGCAGGTTGCTCGGGTTTGGTGATATTGAAATCCTCACGGCCAGCGAACTGGGAGCCAATGTATTTCAGACCATTGGCGATCCCATAACATTCAAGAAAACCATGATGGACGCGAAGAACCGCCTTGAAGGCAGTTCAGACGACACTTTGCGTTTTACCAATGTGGTTAAAGAGTTGACCATTCCGGACTTGATTGTGGAACTGGACGAATTGCGCATCCGCGGGATTATTACTCAGGAAGAATTCCAGGAAAAGAAGAAGGATCTGCTTGCGCGGATGTGATTACTTGCGAATGCCCCTGCGCATCAAGATCAGGTACAGTCCAAAAATGATCAGGCTAATGGAACCGGTATTACCGATGAGTGACATGGCAATGCGCTGATTGCCTCCAATGGTCAATCCCCAACCGACCATCGTCAAAACGCCGCCGGGGATGAGGGGCCACCACAGGAAAAGCGGATTGATCATCCGGTGAGAGAAGGTGATCATGACCCAGCCAAGACCGAAGCAGGTGATCATGAAACCGATTTTCACCAGCTCGTTACTGGGCGCATTTATTACAAAGCCGAGATAAAACCCGGTACCCAGTCCAGCCAGCAGACTTCCAGGAATAAGCAAACCTAGCAGGCGTTCAAAGAATCCCCAGGCTAGGAATCCCATACCGGTCATGAACATTATGGCGGAAAGAAAAACAAAAACATTAAGACGGTTTGAAATAAACGGGTAGGCGGTTCCTGCCAGAATGCAGGCAACAAGGAATGCCCACCAGTATTGGCGTTTGGTGTACAGTAGCGAAAAGAAAAGGATAAAAAGAAAACCCACGGATAGGGCAAGCAATCCAAACCCGAGTCTTACAGAGAACAGCGGCTGTTTTGTCACTTCACCAAACATCAGAATGCCAGCCGTGCCAACTGTGCTGACGAGAACTCCGGGGATGATCCAGCCTATGCGCCGTGAATTCAACCCGTTCGCCAGGAAAATCAGGCCGATCGCCGGGATAACAGTAAGGCTTAACCATTCTGTTTGCAGATATTGATCCAGCAATATCAAAAAGCCTGTAATTACCAGAATAGCGCCGAAGAAAGTCGGGGTGAATTTATGGTTTTCCCCTGTCGGGGGAATGGGAGGGGTTTGAGTATCTTTTTCCATAGGCTAGAGTATTCCCAGTTCTTTGCTTTTTAACACAGCCTGCATGCGGTCGCGGGCTTCCAGTTTGTCAAAGATATTACTTAAATGATTTTTTACCGTTCCTTCTGCGATGACCAACTCTTCGGCAATCTCCTTGTTGCTGGCACCCCGGGCAACCATTTTCAGTATCTGTTTTTCCCGGTCTGATAGCGGGGAAGGAATGGATGGAGCCTGCGTTGGCTGAGAACGCGGCAGGCGCGAGAATTCTGCCATTACCCGTGCGGTGACAGACGGCATGAGGAAGTATTCCCCCCGGCTGGCGGCATAAATGGCTTCAAATAGTTTTTGTGACGGTACATCTTTCAACAGGTAACCGTGTGCACCGGCGCGGAGGCCTTCGAAAATATATTCATCCTCATCGAAGGTGGTCAAAGCGATCACCCGGCAGGATGGGTAAAGCTCATGCAAACGCCGGGTCGCGGCGACACCGTCAAGAACGGGCATACGAAGGTCCATCAGAACAACATCCGGCCGATGAACAGCCGCCTGGCGCAGTGCCTCTTCGCCGTTGGCTGCTTCAGCAACCACGTCAAAATCAGGTTGAGAGGAAAGCAGTATTCGCAATCCTTCTCTGAACAATGCCTGGTCATCTACCAGCAGTATCTTTATTATTTGCTTCATCCCGGTATTGTTATTTGAAGGGTAAACCCTTCCCCTTTCGATGTGAATATTTCACAATCACCGTCAACCAGATTCAATCGTTCACGCAGACCGATAAGCCCGAATCCGCCTTCAATTCTATTCGTTCCCCGTCCGTCATCCTGCAGAGTCATGCGGACATTCTGAGGGTCGGAATAATCCAGGCTGATGGAAAAATTGGATGCCTGTGCGTGTTTGCGGGTATTGCTGAAACCTTCCTGGGCAGCTCGAAATAATGTGACGGATTTCTTGCTATCAAGTTCACGGGGCTTCCCAATAATTTTGATCGCGGTTTGTAACCCGGAAGAATCGCCATCCTGCAACAGTTTGTCAATAAGCGCTGTGACTGGCATGTCCTCTTCTGACCGCAATGAGCTGACAGAACGCCGTACTTCCTGAAGAGCTTCCTGGCTCAGGTTCTGTGCTTTTTCCATCATTTTAACTGCCGTATCCGGATCACGCGGCATAACAGCCAGAGAAGCCTGAATTTGCATATAAATGGTGGTCAGGTAATGCCCGAGGCCGTCATGGATTTCTCGCGCGAGGCGGTTGCGTTCCTTGGTGATGGTCAACTCTTCCACCTGGGTGGCAAATTCGCGCAGACGGGCGTTCGCGGCTTCGAGGTCTCCGATCAAGCGGTTGACTTCATGACGTGCCTGTTCTTCACCAACCGCAACCTGAGTAAAGATCATAATAAAAAACATCCCGCCAAGAAAGAGGGGGAGAGATGACAGGGCAATGTCCCAATCTTGCGCATAGCCATTCGTGGCAAGAAGGTAAACCCCCGCCGAGAAAACCGCTGGAAGATACATCCACAGGTCGGTTAAAAGGAGGACGCTTTGCCCTGCAAGAGGGAGAAGTACCAGAAAAGAAAACCCTTTACCCTGACTAAGATAGACGATGATACCGCCCATTATCATCTGACAAAGGAAATAGGCTGTTACTACTGAACGGGTGGGTCGATGTGAAACATAGCTGAACCCGTAAATTCCCACACTCAAGTAGGCGATACCGATTAGTGTTAACCAGATCAGCACGTTAATTGAATCTGGCTCGTAGGAAGAGAATATGGACAGATACGATGCCATAACAACAATGGCAAATGCCAGGTTGATACTGGAGCCGGCTTGAACTACAGGGGGATTGATCCTGTCCACAGTCGAAATTATAGCATCGGGGGTATTACCTGAAATCAACCTGAAGGACTATCTTTTGTCACAGGTCATAACATTTAATAGGCCTTTTTCTATGACTTCTGGAGGCTGGTCTTCAGCGGTAAACGGATTAAGGTTATGCATAATCCTAAATTCGAAATTCCGCTGGAGCGACAATGAGAGTACTGTTGGTTTACCCCGAATTCCCCGATACATTCTGGAGCTTCAAACACGCTCTCCAGTTTGTTCGAAAGAGCTCTTCCAATCCACCGCTTGGATTGTTGACGATCGCGGCTATGTCTCCTGCCAGTTGGGAAAAGCGGCTGGTCGACATGAATGTAACTAAGCTTACCGATGATGATATTGAATGGGCCGATATGGTTTTCATCAGCGCGATGGATATTCAGCGAAAATCCACGCATCAAGTTGCGCGCAGGGTAAGGCCTTCAGGCAAACTGATTATCGGTGGCGGACCCATCTTTATTGGAGAATGGCAGGATTTTCCGGAAATCGATCATTTTGTGCTAAACGAAGGCGAGATCACATACCCGATGTTCCTGCAAGATCTGGAAGCCGGCACCTTGAAAAAGACATACTCCGCCCATCATTACGCAGATATTACACAGACTCCCATCCCCATGTGGGAATTGCTCGATATGAAACGCTACGATTCGATGGCTATCCAATTTTCGCGTGGATGCCCGTTTGGCTGTGAATTCTGCAATATCACCGCTATGCTCGGGCATGTGCCGCGTATTAAATCATCCAGTCAAATTATTGCGGAGCTTGACGAGATCTACAACCAGGGTTGGCGCCGCAATGTCTTTTTTGTGGATGACAATTTTATTGGCAATAAAAAGGCTCTGAAGGATGATGTCCTTCCCGCGTTGATCGCCTGGCGGAAGGGCAAGATCGGGATGAACTTCATCACGGAAGCTTCCATCAATCTGGCAGATGACCCGGAATTGATGAAACTGATGACAGAGGCTGGATTTATTTCGGTATTCGTGGGTATTGAAACTCCCGATGAGCAAAGTCTGACAGAATGCCATAAGAATCAAAATAAAGGACGCAGCCTGCTGGAGAATGTTAAAAATCTACAGCGCAATGGACTTCAGGTAATGGGCGGTTTCATCGTCGGTTTTGACGCGGATACTCCGACTATTTTCCAGCGCCAGATTGACTTCATTCAGAACAGCGGAATTGTCACCGCGATGGTGGGATTGCTTCAGGCGCCTTTCGGGACGCCATTGTATGAACGTTTGAAGAGGGAAGGCCGCATTAACACAGAAATGACGGGCGATAACACCGACGGTTCTACGAACATCATCCCCAAAATGGATATGACTGTTTTAAAAGAAGGGTATGACACCATCCTGAAAAAGATCTATTCGGCAGAAGGATTCTACGCCCGGGTAAAGACATTTCTCTCAACGTACAATCCGGTCAGCACACCGGTTCATCTCGAACTTCAGGAGGTTTTGGCCTTGTTCCGCACCATCTGGAAGATCGGGATCCTCAGCCCTGATCGGGGGTATTACTGGGATCTGTTCTTCTGGACATTGATTCATGAACCCCG
Organism: uncultured Leptolinea sp.; assembly: GCA_964420535.1. Classification (GTDB taxonomy): domain Bacteria; phylum Chloroflexota; class Anaerolineae; order Anaerolineales; family Anaerolineaceae; genus Leptolinea. Next base: position 6,398 of record CAYQTY010000155.1, read on the forward strand.
AAAGATAGCATTGGCGATCACGTTTACCGTCTACTGGTACCATTTCAAGAGAGTCAGCGATAAGCAAGGAATGAGTACGGCAGCGATGATGCCGGTTTGACTAATATGCAATTGTTGCTAGAGCCGTGATTTACCGTCAAACCGGATTTTACGGCTCTTTTTCTATATAACCCTTCATAACTAATCTTACTTATTTATCTGAAGTTTTATAAAAGAAACGAAACGGTTTTTCGAGGTATACTATTGCCCATATTGACCACGGGAAATCCACCCTGGCAGACCGCCTTTTGCAGTTGACAGGCACCATATCTGACCGTGATATGACGGCTCAGATTCTCGATAGCATGGATCTGGAACGGGAAAAAGGTGTGACCATCAAGGCATCAGCCGTGCGTATGATGTATACCGCGCAGGATGGCATTTCATATGAATTGAACCTGATCGATACCCCGGGGCATGTCGATTTCGGCTACGAAGTCAGCCGTGCCCTGGCGGCGTGCGAAGGCGCGTTGCTGGTTGTGGATGCCACGCAGGGTATTGAAGCCCAAACGCTGGCCAACCTGTATCTGGCGTTGGATTCCAATCTTGTGATCATTCCCGTGATCAACAAGATCGACCTGCCTTCCGCCCGGCCGGATGAGGTGGCTCAGGATCTGGAAAACCTGCTGGGTTTTCCGGCTACGGATATCCCCCGTATCTCGGCAAAGGATGGCACTAACGTCGGTCAGGTATTAGAGATCATCGTCAACAAAGTGCCGCCGCCAAAGGGCGTGATTGAAACGACTACCCGCGCGCTGATCTTTGACTCGCACTATGACAGCTACAAGGGTGTGATCGCCTATGTGCGTGTTTTTGAAGGTAAGATCTCCGCGCGGGATGAACTTCACCTTATGGCTCACAACGTCAACCTCAAGCCAGTGGAAGTTGGCGTGTTTGTACCCACCATGAAAGCCATTGATGTGCTTGAAGCCGGTGACGTGGGTTATATCGCCACGGGGTTAAAGTCAGTCACAGAATGCCGGGTGGGTGACACCATCACATTGACGGCCAACCCGGCGGATACCGCTCTGGCTGGCTACCTTCATCCAAAACCCATGGTGTTCGCAGGAATTTACCCGGTTGAAGGCGAAGATTACCCTGAACTTAAAGAAGCACTGGAAAAACTCCAGTTGAATGACGCTTCCCTGGTTTATGAACCGGAAACCAGCCAGGCGTTGAATTTCGGTTTCCGCTGCGGTTTCCTGGGGCTGTTCCATATGGAGATCATCCAGGAGCGTTTGGAACGTGAATATGATCTGGATATCATCGTAACAGCGCCCTCAGTGGAATACCAGGTGCATATGCACAGCGGTGAAGTGGTGATCATCGATTCGCCGGTCCAACTGCCTGACGAGGGTTTGATCAAAGAGATCTGCGAGCCATGGATGAACCTGGAGATTTTTAGCCCCACCGATTACTACGGCACGATCATGGATCTGGTAACAAAACGGCGCGGTGTTTTTAAAGAGCAGGATTACCCGGCTCCCAATCGGGTCCAGTTGTCTTTTGAGATACCGTTATCTGAGATTATTGTAAATTTCTTTGATGATTTGAAATCACGCACGCGCGGTTACGCATCAATGGATTACCATT
>CAYQTY010000156.1:0-8009 GCA_964420535.1 uncultured Leptolinea sp.
GAGCATCATCAGAGCTACTCAACTCTTATGAGCTTGATTCTTTGAATGAACCATTAAAAATCAAAAAACCTGATCAGAATGATGAGTTTGACCAGTTGATCGCATCATTCAATAAGCTTCGTCAACGGTTATGGCAGTCTATTCAACTTCAAAACGAAACGGAGCGTCAACATTCAACCCTGTTAAAAAACTTGCCCGGTATGGCATATCGCTGCCGGAATGATAAGAACTGGACTATGGAGTTGGTGAGCGGCGGATGCCTGAACCTGACAGGCTACCAACCGGAGGAATTGATTGGCAATAGACAGGTGAGTTACAGCGACCTCATCGTTCCCCAAAACCGAGAGGAAGTCTGGGATACCATTCAAACACAGGTAAAAAACAAGTCCCCGTTCGAGTTGACGTACCGGATCATGCGAAAAGATGGTGAACCCCGGTGGGTGTGGGAACAGGGGGCGGGAGTTTTTTCGGGCAATGAACTGGTCGCGCTGGAAGGATTTATCACGGATGTCACCGAACGCAAACAGCAGGAACGCGACCTTGAAGCTATCGCTCGGGTGAGTAACGCGCTTCGCAATGTGGAAACACGTGAGAAGATCCTTCCGATTATTCTTGAACAGACCACCCAACTGCTTGACGCTGACGGGTGCCAGGTGGAATTGATTGATCCTTTGACCGGTGACGCGGTAGTTATTGTGGCAAACGGGGTGTTTGAAAATTTTATCGGTAACAGGATCCCGGCGGATAAGGGCTTGAACTCCTACATCCGTGAAACCGGCCAGCCATATCATAATAATGACACACTGGTAGATCCCCGCATCCTCAATGAAGTACTTGATAAGAATTGCAGAGCAAGCAGTGGAGTGCCCATTTCCGCGCAGGGCGAGTTGCTTGGCTTCCTCTGGATAGGACGGCGGATTCCTATTTCCGATAAAGCGGTTCAAACTCTTTCATCCATCGCGGATATTGCTGCCAATGCCATACATCGGGTTGACCTGTTCCAGCAGACTCAACGCCGCCTTGAAAATCTGACAGCGCTCCGAAAGATTGATAACGCGCTTAACAGCAATACGGAATTATCCAACACAATGGACGTGTTACTTGATCAAGTCATCCAGCAGTTGCATGTGGATGCCGCCCGTGTTATGCGGTTTAACCCGGACACAAAGCATTTAACTTTTTTGGATGGAAGAGGATTTATTTCACCATTTCACACCCAGCCGCGAGATGTGAATGAGAACACAGCGGCAGGTGAATTGATTCGCCGTATGGTCACCGTTCAGATCAATAATCTGAACCGGGATCCATATCCCCCTGAAATCGAGCCATTCATGAAAGCAGAAGATTTTCAATCCCTGTTTGTCACACCGATGGTGGTGAATGACAGGTTTGTTGGGATGCTTCAGATTTACAAGCGTGAACCCTTTTATCCGGATAGTGACTGGATTGATTTTTTTGAAACACTTGCCGGGCAGGCAGCCATAGCCATTAATGAAACAACCCTGTGGAAGGATCTGCAGCAGTCAAACAGCGATTTGATGATCGCATATGATGAAACTCTGGAAGGATGGTCAAAAGCACTTGATTTACGAGACCACGAAACAGAAAACCATACCCAACGTGTGATTGAGTTGACCATGCGGCTGGCCGAGCGGCTCGGGATAAGCGGGTGGGAATTGGTCAATATCCGGCGCGGTGCGCTGTTGCATGATGTAGGTAAGATTGGAGTTCCAGATAGTATTCTCACCAAACCAGGAAAGTTAACCCCGGAAGAGTGGGATATTATGCGTATGCATCCGGTCAACGCGTACAACCTGATTCAACCTATTGAGTATTTACGCGACGCGCTGGATATTCCCTACTGCCACCATGAGAAATGGGACGGCACCGGGTATCCCCGCGGGCTGAAAGGTGAAGAGATACCACTCGCCGCCCGCATCTTTGCGCTGGCGGATGTTTGGGACGCGATGACCTCTGACCGGTATTACCGGGCTGCCATGCCGCCTGAAGATGTGACAGAGTACATCCGTCAAAATTCAGGGAAACACTTTGACCCCGCGATCGTGGATGTATTCCTCGAAATGGATAAAAAGTAACCTTATTTTCCTGGTTTACATGCTTCAGTGAGCCGCTGCAATTCACCTGATTTTATGAAGAACTCAAATTCTTTGTCAAATTGTTTAATAAGGTTTGCGTTTTCCGGCTTCTTTTTTGTGAGAAATAAATGGGGATCAAAGGCAGATAGAGGTCTTGGATTATAGGTGATTTGGGAGGCTTGTTCCGGGGGAAACTCTTCTTTAAGCAAAGTCAGCCCAACGTTGAGTTCCATGGGAAAAATATCAATTCGTCCGGCCAGGAGTTTTTCAAAATTAGCTACATCGTTACTGGCTTCCTGAAAAATAAAATCGGGATCATTTCGTATGTCAGTGATTTGGCCGCTGTATACGTAACCACTTGTCAGGCCGATGACCTGGCCGGCAAGGTCATCCTTGGTTTCCCATTCCAGCGGGCGGTCAATTCTGTGGAAGAAAACATATTGCTGATGAGAGACAGGTTCCCGGCTAACGTAGAATCCTTCGCTTAGTTCTACGGTATCTGCCCATTCAAAAGTGCCATCCCATTCACCGGTTTGGGCCAGGTGGTAACCCCGCGCCCACGGGAAGAACCCAAATTTAACGGTGTATCCCAACTTGGAAAAAACGGCTGCCACAATGCGGGAATCGCACCCGTAATCCGCTAAATTTTCCCCGGTATACGGTCTCCACTCTCCGCTGGTCAACCGGATAATCGGTCTGGCATCCGGTAGAGGGGTGGGGGTATCTATCCAGTTTGATACAGGGGTGGAATCTGGTTTATATGGAGCTGAACATCCAGACAAAATAAAACAGATCAAACTCAGAATAAAAAGTCTCTTCATTTGTGACGAAATTCCTATCTATCCCGGTTTCAACAACCGGAATTGGGCCGGATAAGAGACTGTCGCTGCTGTTAATTATGTCAAACCCGCGGATGAATGGCAAGTCGGCTGGTGGTTTTCCCTTCGTATAAATTGCCAGTTGACAGAGGACAAAATCTGATTATAATAATGAACATGTTCAATAATCGTTCAATATGGATATCGAAATGAAAGCAGATGTTAAAGAAAAAATCATAAGCGCCACGATCGAATTGCTGGAAGAACAGAATGACGCGGATTGCATCACCATGCGCTTGATCGCTAATAGAGCCGGGGTGGGGCTCGGGCTGATCAACTACCATTTTAAAACGCGCGAAGCGTTGATCAATGATGCCATCGGGCAAATGATGTTCCACGCGGTCAAACCACACCTGTCTATTCCATCATCTATGGATAATGACCCGAAAGAAGCCATCCGGTCAATTTTCAAGGCAACCTCGGATATCGGTGCGCGTTACGCGCTGGGGCGGTTTGCCGTGCAGTATGCCCTTCTGCAGGGCAATATGGAAGTTCCGGCGATGATCGTCCCACTGGTCAGGCAGTTCTACGGTAGACGAAAGGATGATCTGGAAATCCGGTTGATCGCTTTCTCGATGGTGACGGTCATGCAGGCGGCTTATATCCGTAGTGACGCCTTCCGTTTGTATGCCGGACTGGATATTCAAAATGAGCAAATGCGTAATGAACTGATCGATAGGATCATCGACCAGTATTTAGTTTCGGAGGACAAATGAAAGTCTTAAGTATCGTATTGGGTTCCATCAGCGTTCTGCTCCTTGGTTCAACATTATTGTGCGGTTTCTGGATCAACTCACATACACCGGCCGGCGCCGCGCCGGAAGCCAGCAGCATCACCTTCCACATGCAAATTGCCATCGCGTCCGTCATTTTTGTGCTGGCCTCGCTGGGGGTCTCCATCTTCGCGAAATAATCAGGTTCTTTTTAATAGTATTCACATCAATTCAGCATGAAACGGCTCCCAAAAGGGAGCTGTTTCTTATTAAGCAATACAATTGACACGGGAACATTCCTACGGTATCCTTACGCCGCGTTCGGGTGGGTCCGGCGCGGCAGAATCCTTCGAACCCCGCCAGGTCTGAGAAGAAGCAACGGTAAGGAGGACCATCTGGGTGCCGCCGGGTTTCCTGCCTGAACGCATTTTTTCTACATGGAGTGGATGTGTATGACCGAGAAAACCCCGCCTGTTTGCAGCTATGAAGGTTCCGATTACCAGACCAGCTTCTGGGATGAAGGCGGCCGTGCCTACGAAGACGCGGCGGAAGTACACGCCCTCAAGAAACTCCTGCCTTCCGGTGGAGAAAAACTACTGGAATTGGGGGCAGGCGCCGGCCGGAATACACCCCGGTACAAGGGTTTTCAACAGATCACCCTGGTGGATTTTTCATTGACCCAATTGCAGCAAGCACGTGAACGGCTGGGTGACTCACCGGCGTACCGGTATGTGGCTGCCGATATCTATCATCTGCCATTCGGTGAAAGTCAATTTGACGCGGCTACCATGATCCGCACATTGCATCACATGAAAGATGCCCCCCTGGCATTGAAAAAGATCCGGTCCAGCCTTAGATCAGGCGCGGTTTTTATCCTCGAATATGCCAATAAGCTGAACTTGAAAGCCATGCTCCGGTATGCGTTGAAGAAACAAACCTGGAGCCCGTATTCCCTGGAACCGGTGGAATTTGTGGAATTGAATTTTGACTTTCACCCGCGGGCTATTCGTAACTGGCTGGCCGAAACCGGTTTCAAGCTGGAACGCCAGTTGACAGTCTCGCATTTTCGTGTCGGCATCTTAAAAAAGTTATTTCCGGCTGATTTTCTTGCCGTCCTCGATTCCGCCGTCTCACATACCGGCGCATGGTGGCAGTTGACCCCCAGCGTGTTCACGCGGTCTACGGTAAAAGAAAAGGCCACCAAACCCGGTGCTTCATTCTTCTGCTGCCCGGCCTGCGGCGCGGACCTGCCGGATACACCGCCGGAACTGGTCTGCCCGAAATGCGGCAAGCGCTATCCGGTGACCGGCGGCATATACGACTTCCGTTCGTTCTAGATCTTCTCAACCACCCAGAAATGTGACAATCCAAGACCCCGCAGAGGGGTCTTTTCGAGCCACTGCAGGATAGCGCGCAGGGCTTTTCCCAGCGCGGGACGGCGGGCGATTATGTTGTCATACGCCCCGAAGATGACGGTCCGGTCAACAACTTTCACCGGGAGACCGGAAAACAATTTCTCGAGATCCCTGCCGGAGTACACATTGACATGCGGCGCGAGCCTGTCACGCCAACGGCGGGGCAGGTAATTGATCAGCGGGGTGTTGCCAAAGTAATAGGACCCTTTCCAGTAATGTCCGTGGGTTTCGAACGGGTATCCCCGGTTGGGAACGAACAGGGTTAAACGGCCTCCGGGTTTCAGAACCCGCGCGATCTCACAGGCTGCCCGGCGGTCATCCTGCACGTGTTCCAGCACTTCGTGACTGAGTACAAGGTCAAAGGTGTTGTCAGGGAAGGGCAGGTATTCACCCACTCCGCCCACGGTTGACGGCCCTTTCGCGTGCGCTTCCGCTGCGCGTTCCAGTTCGATTTCCAGCCCCACAGCCAGAAACGCGTCTTCCGACAGCCGCGCCAGGTAGGATCCGACGCCGCAGCCGTCTTCCAGCACACAGCCGGATACTCTATTGCCGGCAGCCTGCCGGATCATCGCCAGGCGGCGTTCCTGCCCGGCCCGCCAGACATACGAAGGCTCGCCGCGCAGTGCGGCTTTTGAAGATGGGGTATGATCGCTCAAGTGGTATGGTCCAATTATGGCGTTCCGTGATTATTCTTCAGAGGAAGAAAAGGGAACCCAGGTTAGTATGGTGGTGCCGATACCCGGCTCTGACGTCAGCTCAAGATCACCGTTAACATTTCGGGCGCGCGTTTGCATATTCGAGAGGCCGTGACCGAGTGACGTGCGGGTGCTTTCCATTTCGAAACCCTTGCCATTGTCGCGGATTTCCATTAATACCCTGTCTCCGGTTGTCCACACAATGACTTCGACTTTTTTGGCTTTGGCGTGTTTCGCGGTATTGGCCAGGGCTTCCTGACAGATGTGGAACAGCGCCAGCGCGCGTGAGGCGGGTAATTTTTCCAACCCGTCTGACGGGCCAGTGATGTGTGCTTCAGCCAATGTGTTGGCACGGAATTCATTGACCAACCGCTGCAACCCCTGCATCAGGTTCTCGTCCACCAGTTGACGCGGGCGCAGGTCCAGAATGTAAGTGCGAATATCGCGGATGGTGTTATTTAACCCTTTGACGGATTGGTCTATGCGTTCTTTGGATTGATCCGGATTTTCTGATAGCAAAAGGCGCGCGTGTTCCAGCGTCAAACCCACAGCGTAAATTGACTGGATGATGCCGTCATGCAGATCCATGCCGATGCGTTCGCGTTCTTCCAACACCGCCAACCGGCGGCTGTTGTTGTTGTATCGCACGTTTTCAAGCGCTGTGCCCATCCATGAACCAATGGCGCTGATAAACTGGATATCCAGATCGGTGAGAGGGCGGCGGTCAAGCACGGCAACGCACAGCACGCCAAGCACGTTGCTGCGGCCGCGCAGCGGGAAGCTGGCGATCTGGTGAACATTATTATTCAGTACAGCGTCATTCAATTCCTGGCTGTCATTCGGGTTGACCGTCAATACCTTGGGCAGACCGGTTTTAGCCGTCATACCCACCATGCCGCGACCGACGGCGAATGTCTCTTCTTTCCATAAGGCAGAGACCGTCTTGCCGCGATGCAGTACAAGTTTAAGTTTTTTCTCGCCTTCTGGCCGCAGGTAGACCTCACCGGCTTTCAGGTCAAGGAAGTCCATCAACTGTGTGAGGGCAATTTTGATAATGGCGTCAATTTCTGTCGACGTAGCCAGTGTGGAGGCCATATTATTCAATAACGCCAGGTTTTCGTTGCGGCGTGTCAATTCCTGGTCACGTTTGATCAGCCGGTCATGAAGGCGAGCGTTGGCCATTGCCGCAGCCGCGTAAGCCGCTAACCGCTCAATCAACAACTGATCGTCATTGTCAAAATTAGAGCCATCGCGCTTATCTGCCAGGTAGATGACCCCCAGATTTTTATTCCCCTGCCGGATGGGGACCCCCATGAACGTCTTCATTTTCGGGTGACTGAACGGGAAACCAACACTTCTTGGATCTGAAGCGATGTCATTCACGATTATGGTTTCGCTGGAGCACATCAATTCACCGATCAACCCCATGCCAATCGGCTGGTGATCCATGCCGGCGAGATCGGCTGCTTTCAATCCGAGAGGGATGAATCTTTCAAGCCTGCCGGTATCGCTTAAAACCCCCAGGGCAGCATACTGTACATCAGCCAGTTCACACGCCTGCGCTGTTATGCGTTCCAGTAGGGATTCGATGGATACGTCCTGCACAAGTTGAATGGAAGCCTGGTGAAGCGCTGCCATCTTTGCTTCCATGGATGCGCGCGAAGTTTTTGCCAAAAAGTGATCCTCCTGCCAGTAGACGCTCCGATTCTAACCCATATTTTTCCTCTTCTGTTAAACCATTCACATACTGCTGACAGGGTCAGCGTCATTCGCTATAATCATGGCGGGAGACTATGAAATATGCTGAACAGCTTTCAACAGAGAAAAGAACTGGAAAACCGATTGCGAGACGAGGGACGAATCCCTCCGGGGCAGTCGCTGACACAAAAATTCCCGGTGCTGCATTACGGACCGGTTCCAGGGTTTGACCCGGCCACGTGGGATTTTAAAATCTGGGGTGAGGTGGAAAAACCGCTGACCTTTACCTGGAATGAATTCTGCCAGTTGCCGCGCACAAAACTGTGGGCAAAATGGAAATAGCCGACGTTTTCGGTATGATTGATCGAGACAACGGCGCCCAGTTCGCCGCTGTCGAGGACCGCTTTGATTTTTTTGTAGTAATTCGAGTACCGCAGCACATGGCAGACGAGCACACGCGCCCCCGCCTCCCTTGCCGCCGCGAGCATGAGCGGGATCAGGCTGCCGTCGGGTT
>CAYQTY010000157.1:0-7976 GCA_964420535.1 uncultured Leptolinea sp.
AGTATTGCCGGCGTCGAACTGGCTTACAGGCGCAAGACCACCGGTGTTGGCTCCAATCTTTTTGGCCACAATCCCCGGGAGATCCTGCAGGTTGATGGAATCACCAACCATGGATTCCAGTTCTCCCTGTTTGAACCCATACAATTCGCCCATCGCGGATAACATAGTTTGGGATTGGGCTTCAAACGCTGACCGCATAATACCGATCATGTTCTTCCCTTCCCCAATGACATTGGCCGCCGTCCGCATGGAAGGCTGATTACCAGAGAAGTCATAAATGCCGGCGTTATAACCAATCAAGGGAGCGCCAGGTCCCATCTTCAAACCGCCCTGCTTAATGGACACATCGTCAGTTTCAATGGTATTCGCCCGGAACATTACGCCCCGATTATTTGCCTGGGGAGAGAATGAAACGCCCACGTTCTGAGGAAGCTGCAGAGCAGACCGCACCGAACGGATTACGGCGTCCTGCTGTTGAGAATCCACATATCCATCTCCGGAGCGGATCCATTCGGATGGAAGCTCTATGGATGTTCCGGTATACACTACGGGGCGGTTATCGGCTCTTACCGAGTTGACTATACGCTCCCTATCTCCACCGGCAGGCCCCAACGTGGAAAACAACTCTGCAGATTGGCCAACATTGAAAACACGTCCCTGGGCGATGTTATTAAATTTGAAATCCAGATTTTTGGCCGCGTCCAGGAAGTTTGCCAGATTACCGGTGGTTTCTTTCCCGTTCTGGAAGAGAGGGATTGAGAAGTTCTGGCTTGAACGGAACCCCATTTTCATGGTGGCGTTATTCTGTCCGAGAACATTCCGCAATCCGGAATCCAGTTGATGAATACCATGGCCGGAGGATTGGATCATGCCATTCAAAGCATATACGCCCGTTTCAACAAAGCCGGATTCCCGATCCATTCCCGGGGTGACATTCACTCCGCTTTGACGGAATACCTGGGGAAGCATACTACCCTTGCCAATGGAATTCATATACTCAGGAAGCGGAAGCGCTGCGGTCTGGCCGCTCTTATCCTGGAATTGAACCAATGGATCAGCAATATCGCGCCGGTCCATTTCATAGTTCTTCACAGCGGCTTTCTTACTGGCTATATCAACGCTGATCAGGCCGGTGGCCGGATTGATCCATGTAGATCCTACCGATCTCGGCATCATGTACGTCCACTGGTTATCGTCAGTGGCTTTGATTCCACCGCCCTGGAATGGCAGATAATCCGAATTACCAACCCTGCTGTTGATATGGCTCGACAACTGTTTGACCTGCGCGGCAAGGTCCATATATCCACCGGAGGATCTTTCAACCGCAACACCGCGCTGTGCTGCCAGCCGGCGTACATTCTCGTTGGAAGCGTTCTGGTTAATGTAATAACTGGATCCCGGAAGACTGACATTACCGGAGGGTAATTCCATTTGTGTAGGCATGGACATAGCCGGCTGAATGAAGTCTGAAAGACTCTTTACCGGATTGTCTGTCATTATGTATCGGCTGACACCAATACCAATTCTGGCAGCCAGCGATTCCAGACCGGTTGACGCGATGGCATTATCCTTTGCTCCAAAAGGTGTCATGGCCACACCGTTCTGTGAGAACATATCTCCAAAGAAAGCCTGGTGACCGGCGTTCTGTTCCACAAAAGCCATTACATTATTCCCGGTGGCCAGACTATCGCTCCCGTTACCAGGCTGGACCCGGACGCGCATACTATAGGAACTGTTGAGGTCATTATTATCAGTCCCTACAAAGATGTCATACGCACCACCGAACCGGTTGTCATCCACATGGGGATTCCGGATTACCTGAATGGAATATCTCGGCGCCGGCATACCGGAATCGGCCAGAATTTTATTAGTCGATTGCCGAATAAGGTTTTCAATCTGATTCGAGTAATCCGGGTTATTGGTGAGTGGCATTTTGGGATCCTTTCCCTGGCTTGACCTTCTGTTTCCATAAAGCATCAAAAACAGAACTTACTTCGGAGCATATGGCGTATTCCATCATGAAGATGTAGGGTTGTTCCAAAAGTCCACCGGCGTTCAAGAAGAGGCCGGTGGACTTGATTTGCTCGTACAAAACCAACGCTTCCGGTTTTTCAACAATCTCCGTTGGTTTCACCCCTTCTGTAATTTCGTTGAGGTATCCGTAAAAGTTATAGAGGGTAGTCCTCAGTTTCTCTAAACCCTCTCTTAGAATTTTTTTCCTTTATCGTCCCAGAGGTTGGCTTCCTGGCATTTCTCGATAATTTCATTGGCGATAAAGGGATCGAGCATACCCCAGGCCGCCATAAATTCAGGTTCGGACATATCCAGATAAGGCACCCCACTGGATCCCCGTTTGAATTTGAACATCGGTTCATGGGTGATATCGTTGATCAGGTTACACCCGCACAGGGACAGGTACACCTCTTTGGCATGGAGTTCTTCCATGGACCAGTTCTGGTTGAGGACGATACTGTTATCCGCAGTATCGGCTTTCAATTCCCGGGAGAAACGGGAAAGAAGCTGATCGCGCATCTGAAATTCATGCTGCCGGGCCTGGCGAAAATCAACGGTTGTGGCTTCCCCTTCACAACCGAATTTTTCATCGGATTTATCCAGAGTAAAGGTAGAAAACGTGGGGGCGACTAAGCGGACTGGCATGATGTTTTATCCTTAATCATGTAGATTATTTGTTCTTATTCAGTATAAAAAATTCCGGGGTATAGTCAATCTACACCCCGGAGCGGAACTTTGATTTATTGAAAGATTAGTCAGTCGGCCAGACGTAATCCGCGGCAGTCATGGCGTTTGTCAAAGAGATCTTGGCAAACGTGCCACCCATATCCAAAGCGGTACCGCTGAGACGCATCATAATGGCATTGTTGGCTGCCAGTTGAATACCGCCGCGCATACCCAGGGTAACCCGCTGTGCCTGTACGCGCAGAGCGTACTGCAGCAGAGAGCTTGGGATCAAGCCGGGGGACAGTGAAACCAGGTCCAGGCGAGTGGTAAACGGAATAGCCGACCATTCGCTACCGGAGACGGAACCGGTCAATATACGCTGATACAGGTCGGGATTTACCCACTTCACAGTGAGATCGACGGCCAGAGCGCGGTTGATCACGGTCACATCTTCCAGGAATGGAGAACCGTAGATCCGTTCATTACGGGTATCCAGCGGGGAGTTCTGCCAGGCGATACTGGCACCCACAACAGAAAGCTGCTGTTCCCCGAAGAATGGAGTGCGGATATAACCACCGATTACGGATCCAATCGGAACGGATTCGAAGTCCTCATAAACAACACCAGATGACGCCCATGAAGGATTTCGCGCTTCCGTAAATTTTCGGCCCAGAGTATCAATACGGGCCGAGATCAGGCCATCATTCGGGAATGTGAGGGAAGCGCCCAGGATTTTGCAATCCTGATACAACTCACCCAGCCCAATACCATCGTTGCCCGGGGGAATGTACTTCCGAAAACCCATCCACGGCACTTTGGAAGGATTGGAAGAATCCATTTCAAAGTCATGGGTCATAGCTACGGAATCTTCAAAACCCACGCTGATGTTGACTACATCAGAACCGATGCCAGCCACGGCGGGGATCGAGACTTCTGTTACCGAAGCGAAAGCACTTTTACCTACGATGGTTTCGTAACCGACAGCGCTATCCAGGGGGTTTGTGTCCAACCCTTCATTGCGCTGATCAGTGGACGGGCCGGTAGAGAAATTGAAGGTTTCGGTGAGGGCTGCGGCAGAAGCATCAGTACCAGTGACAGTGATGGTTCCGGCGTAAGCCACATTGTCACCCTTCAGAACACGGACGGCGACCTTACGAGCAGGGCTAGGCATGGTACCCAGGCCGGTATTGATAGTCTGGGCTGAAGTAGTAACCTTTTTACTGGTCATGATCGCCTGGTGGACGATGGCTTTGTTACTGGCAGAGATACTTCCCATCGCTCCCTGCAGTAACCAACCCATTGAGTTCTTCAGGCGGGGATTGATGGAAAAACCACCACCGACCATAACGCCAGATTTATAGGCGCCGGAAGGAGTGGGACGACCACCGATTTCAGGCGGGAAAATACGCTGATCATCGGCAATGCCGAGATCAATGTCCATCGCCTTGTGATAAAACCATTTGGGGGAAGCGGAAGGGCCAACAGCCACTTCCTTGCCGGCCTGCGGACCAAACCCCAAAATACCAGCTTGTCCAATTGCAGCCATAATGAATCTCCTTTGATAGAAGCTAGAAAGGACGCTCTGTGAGGAAATCGACTTTCACGACACCTCTCCAGATATAGGATGAAGTCGGGCCACCTGATTCGCTCATGGTGTTCCCGTAAGTCACGGCATAGATAGCTCTTTCGCCGTAGGTATCAACGATTCCAGCGACATTGAGAGTAGAAAGACTTTCGAGAAGCCTTCCTAAAACATCTGAAGCCAACGTTTGTGCATTTTCCTCATTGATGTTTTTGTTGAGGAAATAACACCCGAACCGGACTTGGAAACTTCTCCACCAAATAGATCCGCCCCCGATGGCATAACCTGGAATGTTCAAACCAGTGTTGTCTTTGTGTTTCGAAACAACGCTGGTATTGCAGTCCAGTAATTCCGGATTCTGATCATCCCCATAACTGATGGACAACCACACACAAGGTTTCGTGGGATCCTGTTGAAAACGACCGATTTTGATTTCATTCGCCCGTGTAAGGTCGGTCTCATCAAAAGGGGTTTTCATGGTGGCGATCAGATGATCTTTGGCTTTGTGAAGTACCAGGTCAGTTACGAAGCTCATTTTGACGCTCCCACTGTGCGAGGGACCCGACTCATCTCTTCCAGGAAAAGTTGCCGGTAAAACTTCGCCGTATTTTCCAGTACGTTATCCACCGGCTTGCCACTATCGGTTTTTGTAGACCACTGCCTGACTTCGGCAGAAGCGGCAGAACCAGCGATTAGACAGTGAGCGCAGGTGTAATACACCATGCCCGGGATGGCGAACCGTGGCACATTTAATACGAAATCAACATCGGTTTTGCTTGAAGGCCGTGAGAAATAGGCCGTGTAATACACCCGAATTTTCGAATCCGAATCCAACACCTCTGATAGAAGTAGTTCCCCTTGAGGATATTCAAGCCAACTGAAAAGCGGCTTGTTACCGACGCCAGTACGATTGCGGATTTTGCCAGGGGCTATGATGTCTCGTTCTACGAAGGTTCCGCTGGATACATCCTGCACCGCTTCAACGGAATAACAGTCATCGGGAAGTGCAAAATGATCCAGGATTCCATCTGCGATGATGGTTGCGATGGCTGCCCTGGGGATCCAGGGCAGGATAGCGTCGATGGCATTACAGGTGGCTTCGTAAACCAGGTCGTCGGAATAGTTGCTGTTGTCGTCTACCTTGAGAGCGTGAAGGACGAGATCTGAAAATTCGCGGTATTTCACGGCCTATTCTCCAGTTCGATCTTAGGCAGCGATCACGCCACCGGGTTTCGGCAGGGTAACCGAGAAGAAGTGGCACTCAAACAGGTTGGGTTCCCAGAGGTTGTAGCCTTCGTAGGCGTCCCAGGTGAATCTCCACACACTCTCAAAATCGTCTATGGGTTTCGGTTCGTAGAACTTGAGCTTGCGATCCACCTTACCCATGATGCCGCCACGGGATCCGAGAACCAGGCCAAAACCAACGTGCCGGGCTTTGGTGACGAAAGCGTAGTACGTACCGGCAGAGCCACTATTCGGGGTAGCGGTGAACGGGCTTTCGTATTTGAAGAGGATCGGGCGGTCAAAGGACAACCGTTTATTGGTTGCATCAATGGCTACGATGCGGCGCTGGATGGTCTTGCCTGACCGAACTTCAACACCATCCGTTACACCAAAGTAATTGGTGCGGACAGTGTGGATGGTTACTATGTCACTCTTTGCGAATTTGGACATATCCGCGCCGGATTCCAACTGGATATAGTGAACGACGTTCTTCTGACCAACGGCCCAAACGTCATCCACCAGGCTGGACTTATCTTCCGGATCCGGAGCACCGTCACCCAGGTGGATAGGCAGAGCCACACCGTACTGAGCGGTAATAGCACCGGCGTTATACAAAACGGACAGGTTTTCCCCGTACTTATTGTTGGGAACCTGCTGGAACCGGACATTTTTCATGCCGCCGACTTCGTACCGGATGGCCTGGCCAGAATAAAGCTGTGCATCACGCCACATGGCCGCCTCATTCTTATCCGCGGTGGCCAACTTGCTCTGGAAGTCATAGATGGCACCCGGAGGAACCAAGGCGATTTTGGCGCTGGCGGTATCCCCTGGAATAACAGGAGAACCGGTATTACCCAGACGTAGATTCCAGGCGTTCAGGATTTCAGGGCTGAATACATCATCCGAACCGAGATCGGCAAAGCTGGTGGCGTTGCCGGCGAAGGACCAGAATTCTTTCGGCTGAGACAGGTGGGCGTTGCGGGACAAGATTTCGTGTTTGCGAATGACGTTCATTCCAAGCAAACCACGAAGCAGAGGGCGCCAATCACGAGTTCCGTTGGGACCAAACTTCCACTGCTGGAAGATGTTCTGCGATTCATGCAGCTGCACCTTGTCACCGTAACGAGTGGATTTCAGTGTGCGGGACCGGGTATCTACACCGGTGGTGACGTTGATGTAATTCGCGGTCATGGGAATTTCATCCACGTCGGTGTCACCTTCCATCATTTCTGTATGGATGGTGGTCCGGGCGCCGTTGGTTTCGGCGGATTCAGAAGACCAATCAATCAGGTTTGTGTAGACAACCGGCTGCTGGCGAAACTGTAGGACAAGTTCGGCGTCTTTTTCGTCCCACTGGTTTTGATCAACCTGCGCGACCGGGTTGATATCATAAAATTGTTCAAAAGTAGACATGCTTTATCTCCTTTGGATACGATGTTGAATACGTTGATTGGAGATCGGTTATGAATTAGATACCGGCCAGACGGCCATTGCCGTCATAGTTGATCTCAAATATCGTCAACTTGCCCTTGCCGGCAGTCAAACCGGCAGAACCTGTGATCACGATCGCGCCGGAGTTTGTATATTTTTTGCAGTTCGCCCCACCCATTTTCAGAGTGAAGGTACCTGCTGTACCCGGCACGACATCAGCGGTGGCCACAAACTTATTAGCTGTGGTGCCATCGCCCACATCGATAGCCGGGGTGCCACCAACGAAGGCGGTCAATACTTCATGGGCTACGCCCAGGACAACGGTGTTCGGAGCAACGGGAATACGCAGCAGATGACTTGCATCAAGTTTGCTGTAGTCGTATTCGACTGTCCGGGCGTACACGGGCGCTACCCGTTTTTCTACATCCGAAGATCCCAATAGAGACTCAATCATGGCAAACTCCTTTCAAGAGTTATTGTTTGCGGTGTTTCATGTGTTCGTCCATAAGACGGTTGTATTCGGCGGAATCGCCCTTCATCAAAGCGGCCTGCGCCTGTTTGAAGTAGTTATTGTCATCCGGTGGTTCAGAGGGAGGAGGAGGAGTTACCCCGCTGCTCAAAGCCTTTGCCTGTTGTTCAGCTGACAAACCGGTTAAGGTTGACAGTTTCTCATTGAAGGCCGTGAGTTTGGTTTTTAACTCTTCGCCAGATCCTTCCGGCAGGACATCCATGAATGGGATCAGGTTTGGAAATCCCATAATGGTTGTAAGGCGCTCCAACTGAGCGTTGGATTTGGCCAGTTCGTTTGCCGTGGTCTGGTCTTTTTCCGACAAGGCGGTATGTTGTCCCTGCAAAGTGGTGAGTTCTTTGGTGAGGTCAACAATTTTCTGTTGGGCTTCGGTGAGCAACCCCGTAGTGTTTTTGTGTTCCAGTTGCTCCGCTGTGAATTTGCTCTGCCAGCCCTTTGCCCGACCCTGCCACTCATTGGACTGAAGCTGTTGATTGCCGTTGCCCTGGTTGGCAGCCGGTTCAAGAGCGGTATTGGGATCATCGCCACCGG
>CAYQTY010000158.1:0-7900 GCA_964420535.1 uncultured Leptolinea sp.
TTTTCCCGGCCATTTTGATCATTATCGGGTTATGGTTCCTGGTCGGCCCGCTGGCGTTCCGACAGGCGGTGGAAACCCGCTCATTGACAATCCCCGCCGATGGATCCTCCAGCGTTTCTGTTGAATTCAATCACGGCGCCGGTGAGATCAATGTGATGTCAATGGATGGTGATGCCAATTTGCTGGATGGCACATTCAAAGGTGGGGTGGATGAGCGAATCTCCCGTGCCGGATCATCAACAGCCATCAAACTTTCCGTTCCCGAAAATGAGTGGTGGGGATTCCCCACATCGGCACCGGATGGTGGATTTTCCTGGGACGTACGGCTTAACCGCAATACGGCCTACGCGTTGGACGTCAAAACCGGAGCCAGCAAGGTCCGGCTTGACCTGCATGATCTGATCATCACCGCGTTGAAAATTTCTTCCGGCGCGAATGATATGGATGTCACCCTTCCGGAGCAGGCGGGAAAAACGAACTGCCGTTTTGAGTTCGGGTCTGCCCGTTTGGACATCCATGTGCCGCAGAATGTTGGCGCGCAGATCAAATTGACCGGCGCGTTGCTTGATACAAACGAAATTGATCAGACCCGCTTCCCGAAATCCGGTGATGTATACCGAAGTCCGAATTATGATACCGCGGCCAACACCGTGGATATCACAGTCGAAGCCGGCCTGGGAAAACTCTCCATTCACTGAGGTTGATATGAATCGTAAATTTCTCATTGGGATCTTCTTTTTGTTGGCCGGTGTGGTTACTCTCTTTGCCAACCTCGGGTACATTTCCATCGGAGAGCTTTTCGGACCCGCCCTTTTGTTATGTGGTGGTCTTGTCTTCCTGTATTTTTTTGCCGTCTCCAAATCCAACTGGTGGGCGGCCTTACCCGGCAGCATCCTCTTCTCCGTAGGGGTGACGGCTTCATTGCCCTGGGTGGCGCCGGGTCTTGAAGGCCGGTTGGGCGGACCCATTGTTCTGGCAGGCATCTCACTGGCTTTCTGGCTGGTCTATTTACGTGTTCCTACCCACTGGTGGGCCATCATTCCGGCCGGCGTTATGCTGACATTGGCTTCCATCACTCTGATGTCCACTGACAACGGTATGGAAACCGGCGGTGTTTTCTTCATAGGTCTTGGTTTGACATTCGCGTTGGTGGCATTGCTGCCCGGTGCTTCACTTCGCATGGCATGGCCCTGGATCCCCGCCGCTGTCTTGATAACAATGGGATTCCTCTTTATCGCGTCAGCCGCGCAACTGGCAAGCCTCATCTTACCGGCGGCCATGATCATTGCCGGACTGGTCTTAACGGCAAAAGCCATTTTCAAACACTAAATCAGGAGTTGTACTATGCAAAATCGTCTTGTCCGTCCTATTAATGGGCGCATTCTGGCTGGAGTGTGTGCCGGTCTGGCTGATTGGATTGGTCTGGATGCGACCATTATTCGTCTGATATTTCTGGTTCTGGGTTTTATGACCGGATCAGGTTTGTTGATCTATATCGTCCTGTGGGTGATTATCCCTTCAGCCAATGAATCACCCAATGCACAGGGTGACTGGTCATACCGCGCCGGTCAAATGCGCGATGATTTTATTCAGGCGACCAGTCAACCGAATATGGATGCCATGAAATTGGTTGGCGGGGTTCTTGTCACACTGGGTGTTTTCTTTCTGGCCCGGGAGATCCGGCCGGAATGGTTTCATTGGGCCAATAAGGGCGTCATGTGGGCGCTCGTACTAATCGGTATTGGCGCCATCTTTGTGGTGCGCGCGCTGCGTGGAGATAAATAATGTCTGAGAATTTACCTGAAGAAAACAATCGTCATGAACGGAAGCGCCGCGGGCTCTTCTTCCCGCTGCTTCTTCTTGGAGCCGGTGTGCTGCTTTTACTGTCTAATTTTGGGTATATCCAGGGAGGTTTCTGGGGATTTGTGGAAACCTACTGGCCGGCTCTGCTGATCCTGGCTGGACTCGATGGATTGATCAAGGGAGAAGGTATCACCGCTTCCCTGTTCATAGCCGGGGTGGGTGGTTTGCTTCTGGCTGGTAATCTGGGTTTTGCCACCATTTCCGCGTGGGATATGTTGACCAAAGGCTGGCCTTTGATCCTGGTTGGAATTGGAATTGATATCATCCTCGGGCGGCATACGATTGCCCGCGCGGTGGTCGGCATCTTCATGGCACTCCTGCTGATCGGCGGAATGTTCTGGCTGGCTGATCTTTCCTTCCCGGGAGTTGTTCGGTCCATGGATTTCACCCAACCCTATCAAAATGAATCCAGCCTCAAGTTGACGGTGGAGCGTATTGCCGGTCGTGTTGTTGTGGATGCCGTGAAACCGGGTGATGACCTGCTTCTCGATGGCGAATTCAACCTTTTGAAAAACGAGAAGATGGAACCATCTGTGGAACAGGATGCGGATAGCGCGGAAATCAGTTTTGATACTGGAAAGAATGCCTTCCCGGGTGCTGTATGGCCTTCACAGAATTCATCCTGGAAGATCAAAGTCCACCCCGAACCGGAGTTAACTCTGGATACAGAAGTGGCAATGGGTGAAACCCGGTTGGACCTTCGCGGATTGACTGTTAAAGAAGTAGACTGCGAACACGCGATGGGCCGGTCAGAAGTTTACACATCCAGTACCAAAGACGCTACATATCATGTGTCCGGGGCCATGGGCGAAATAGTAATCCGTGTTCCCAAAGGAGCCGCTGTGACAGTCTCTGTAAACAATGCCATCGGCGCGGTTTCTTTCCCGGATGATTTCTCCAGAGAAAACGGCGATTACACATCGCCGGGATACAGTGAAAAAGAATCGGCAATAAAAATCACAGTTGATCTACCCATCGGGGCTGTACGGATTGTAGAATACTCCGCCAGTTTGTAGGAAAATGGAACTACACTGCCATCATTGTCGTCTATATAGTTAGACTTCAAGATCACTGGAGGATCAATGAAAAAAATAGTGTTTACTTCCCTGAGCGCGTTTCTTCTTATTGCCCTGCTCGCCGCCTGCGCGCCGGCTGTTGCGCCAACCACGCCGGTCGTCTCTGCTGAATCAAAACCGGCGGCGACAGCCGCCCCTGTTTCCGAAGAAACCAATTCAATTTACCGTTCCATTAATGTCACCGGTGAAGGCCAGGTTTTCCTTGTGCCGGATGTGGCATACGTCTATATCGGCGTACACAGCC
This sequence comes from uncultured Leptolinea sp., assembly GCA_964420535.1. Taxonomy (GTDB): domain Bacteria; phylum Chloroflexota; class Anaerolineae; order Anaerolineales; family Anaerolineaceae; genus Leptolinea. The sequence continues at coordinate 3,184 of CAYQTY010000158.1, forward strand.
AATCGGAGAACGTTTCTGTGGCGTTGAAAGACAATAATGAACAGGCAAAGGCTGTGGCTGACGCGTTGAAGGGGCTGGGCGTAGAAGAAAAGGATATCCAGACCACCAGTTTTAATATTTATCCTCAGCAGCAGTATGAACCTGGAACCGGTAATGTGACCGGTACCATCTATATGGTGGATAATGTGGTTTACGTCACCGTTCGTGACCTGAAACGGCTGGGTGAATTGCTTGATGTGGTCGTACGCTCCGGAGCAAATAGCATTAACAGCATCAACTTTGATGTGGTGGATAAAGAGACCGCCCTCAGCAAAGCCCGTGAATTGGCGATTGATAACGCTCGCAAGCAGGCGGAAGAACTGGCTAAAGCTTCCGGTGTGACCCTCGGAGATGTACAGAATATTTCCACTTCCTCTGTATCATCACCGCTGGTAAAAGAAATGTATGGCATGGGTGGCGGCGGAATGGGTACCGTATCACAACCCGCGCCGATCTCTGCCGGTCAACTGGTGTTGACAGTGAATATTTCCATGTCGTACCTGATCAAATAATTATCAACCTTAAGTCGATCCTGACTGAAAACAAATCACCCCTGGTCTCCTAAAAATGAGAAAGGGGTGATTTGTTTATACGCGGTATTCTCTGCTTATCCACGTGCCATAAGATCGATGCGGAAATTCTAATCTATTTTGCTAAACCGCTCGATTTCCGTGCCCGAGAGCTAATTACACCGGCAGTTTTTGACAGAACTCCGGGTTCAAGCCGGCAAACTGGCCACCCGCATCCACCCGCGAAGTTGACAGGGCTTTCTTTGGGCATATATTAAAACAATTCCAACATGCTTTACAGACTGACGCATTGAATACCGGAGCTGAATTCTCCATTTTCGCGGCGTTGTACGCACAGGCTGCTACACAGGCACCGCAGCCGTCACACAATGTCATGTCCAACTGCAATGCCCCCATGTCCTTTTGAATCTTTTTCAGCGATGAGGGACGCATCAGGCTGTTCCAGAAACCGATTCGGATCCGCCTTTTTGCCGTTCGGGGATTGTCGATCCGGTTTCGCATTCGCGCTAGAAAATCTTCGAATTGCTGTAAAGCCGCAGGCTCGGGGGCGTTGGGGCTGGCCCATCCATTGCCTTTCAAGACAAAAGGCGGATAATTTTCAGGAGTATGCAGCGAAAATCCGTCAACCGGCAGGAAGCCGCGTGCCCTGACGGCTTGCTCAATGCATTTCAAACTACGGCCAGCCATCATACCGTATGTGGTGATTAAGATAGCAGGGGTTTGTTTTTGCTTTGGAAGTGATTGAATAAAGTCAAGCACCAGCGGTGGGACACCCATGTAATACGTCCAGGTGGCAAATCCGGCGAGCGCGTACCCATCCAGGTCTACAGGACCCGGTTGCCGCATATCGGCGAGGGTCCAATCGACACCGGGCACCTGCCGGCAAATGTAGTTACACATCCGGCGGGTATGACCACTGTTGGAATGAAAAAATAAAATAGCTTTCATGTAAGTCTCCATAAATCTTAGGTATGATTTCAATATAAGACCCTGGTGTGCAAAGGGAGACTTTTCCTGTCTGTGGTAAAAAAATCGGTCAGGATTATTCCCGACCGAAGCACTATTTCCAAAGTTGTATGAGGTAAAACCCGATGGGGACCGCCCATAACCAGGAATCGATACGGTCAAAGGCGCCGCCATGACCGGGGAGCAGGTTTGATGAATCTTTGACATTGAAATGCCGTTTGAACATACTTTCACCCAGGTCACCGAGAAAACCAACAAGGCTGATTATGCCGCCAATCACCAGACCTTTGACCGGTGTTAGTTCAACAGCTTTGGTTTGCCAGAGCAGGGCCAGCAGCGGACAAAAAATGACCGCGAAAAGAACTCCGCCCGCGTACCCTTCCCAGCTTTTGTTGGGGCTGGCGTACCGCGATAGTTTGTGTTTTCCAAAATGCCTGCCTATGAGGTAGGCGCCACCATCAACGATCCAGATGGAGGGGAGAACCAGTAGAAGCCACCATTGTCCGTCAGGTAACGCCCGGATGGAAACGAAATAGGCGCCCAGCCAACCAATGTAGAAGAGCCCGCCAAGAGTGATCCCGAAATCAAGTGCCGATGTCTGGCAACCGTGTTCGAAGTCGTTTAAGTGGATGGCAAGGGCGGTGAAAAGCATCACAACGATCAACAGATCCGAATATTGAAACCCGAAGAAAAATCGGGTGGCGGCAAATGCGGCCGGGCCGCCGATTAGCAAAAATGGAGATGGTTTGTATCCGCCCTGTTTGAACATGCGCCAGTATTCCCAGCCAGCTATACCCAGTGTGAGCATGACCGTGAGCATATAAGGCCAGTCTCCAACCAGGATGATGGCAACCGCGGCAGGGATGAGCGGGATGAGGACGAGCAGCCTTTGCTTTAGCATGAATGTTGGGATCAGTCTTTTTTGGAAGATACCTTGCCGAATCGTCTGTCTCTTTCGCTGTAAACTGCAACCGCTTTGCGTAATTCTTCTTCGTCGAAATCTGGCCAATAGGTCGGGGGGAAGTACCATTCGGAATACGCTGATTGCCAGATCAGGAAGTTGCTGGTACGCAATTCTCCGCTGGTGCGGATGATCAGGTCTGGATCAGGGCAATCTTTGGTGAACATGTAGGTACTGAAAAGTTCGGGTGTGATCTGGTCGGCTGGTATCTTTTCTTCCACGATCTGTTTAACCGCGCAAAGAATTTCATCACGGCCGCCGTAATTGAACGCAATATTCAGGATCAGACGGTCATTATTGCGTGTCATTTCGACGGCGTCCATGACTTTCTTTTGAAGCAATGGGTCCAGTTTATCCAGGTGACCGATATGGCGTAACTGCACGCCTTCTTTATGCAATTCAGCCAGTTCTTTTTCAATCACTTCCCGGATAATGTTCATCAACCCGGATACCTCATCTTCCGGCCTGCCCCAGTTTTCGGTGGAAAAGGCATAGATCGTGAGATATTTAATTCCGAATTTGACACAACCTCTGATGATCCGGCGTAAATTTTCAGTCCCGGCTTTATGTCCTGCCAGTCGGGGTAATCCGCGGGCTTTAGCCCAACGCCCATTGCCATCCATAATAATGGCAACATGGGCCGGAATATGTTCGGGTAATCCGGTAGTGGTAGGTTCGCTGGCCATAAACAGGAGGATTACACCTCCATGATCTCCTTTTCTTTTTTCGCGCCGACCGCGTCCACCATATCAATGGTTTTATCGGTCAATTTCTGCATCTCGTTTTCCGCGTGTTTCAAATCGTCTTCCGAGATCAATTTTTCTTTCTCAAATTCCTTGAGGTCTTTCATCACGTCGCGGCGGATGTTGCGAGCGGAAACGCGGGCTTCTTCCAGACGGGTATGCACCTGTTTGGCCAGATCTTTACGGCGCTGCTCTGTCAACATGGGCAGGTTTAAACGGATGACTTTTCCGTCATTGTTGGGGGTCAAACCCAGTTCGCTGGCGAGAATGGCTTTCTCAATAGATTTTATAGTGGATGGGTCAAACGGCTTGATCATCAATACGCGGGCTTCCGGTACAGAAATGGAAGCCAACTGCATCAGAGGTGTGGGGGCGCCGTAGTAATCGACAGGCATGTGTTCCACCAAAGCAGGTGAGGCGCGGCCTGTGCGAATGGTTGACAGGTCTTCTTCGAGCGCCTGAATGGTGCTTTTCATGCGTTGTTCAGATTCTGCAATCGTCTCCTTGATCATCTTGCCTCCTGTTGAAATTCCTTTGTGGGGGTGTTAGTGGCTCAATATACGAGTGAGTTGTAATTATACAGCATCCTTGAACAGGTATTTTGGCTCATTCCTTGCATCTATACCGCAAGAGTTATGATTTAAGAATGGCTTTTGGAGGAACACATGAGCACTGGTATGCTCTGGTACGATAGCAATCCCAAGATCGATCTCTTATCGCAGATCGCCCAGGCAGCGGCTTATTATCAGTACAAATACGGGCAATATCCCGAATTGTGTTACGTGAATCCGGATACCCTTACGGCATTAGCTGCCAGACCTAACGACATAACCGTATTGCCTGACAGGCAAGTTCAACCCGGGCATCTGTGGCTGGGTGTGCGTGACGGAATGGTGCCGCTCGCAGCCTGATAATCAATTTTTATGGTTTGAAAAAGGACATGATCCTGTGGAGTATTCGCTTCACAGGATTTTCTGCGTATTCACGGTAAAAATCACGCGCGGCATCTTCCAGCGTGATATCTGAACGGTTATCTTTCATTAAGAACCAGCGGTGATCCATGATCCACACATACAGGTCTGCTTCCGTGCGTTCCGGGAAGCCTTCAAGGATATTCTGCTCACGGATTACCCTGACCACAGGGAGATAAATATTATCATACCAGGAGAGGGTGGCTTCTTCAAACGAAACCGCGCGGTTAAATTCTTCTCCCAGGAACCAGGCATGTGTCTGAATATGTTCCAGAAGATGTGTGTAAAGCTCCGGTATTGTTAATTCAATTTTTGAATCAGGGCGGATTTCTTTCAAATGCGTTTTATGGTAGAACCGAGCCATCTGCCGTTTGCCGATCAGGTCAAGAAGGTCAGTTTCAGGGGTGATGGGAATGGGTGTTTCAATTTCAATTACCACGGCATCGATGAAGGCCTGCCCGCGTTCCCGCGCAACCGAGACACGATGGTTGCCGTCTTTGACAAAGT
>CAYQTY010000159.1:0-2287 GCA_964420535.1 uncultured Leptolinea sp.
CGTGGCCTTATTTTCCGGGTAGGGTTGATGCCGGCGGGGGATCAACAATTCTATAAACACACATCAAAATTCCCGCCCGCGTTTGCGTCAACCGCTGGCCTGCCGGGATTCTTTTTCATCCGCGGTCAATGACCCGACTTCCTCGCGGTAGATGCTAGCGGATTCGAGCATGAGGTCTATGGATGCGTATCCTCCCGCTTGCATCTACCCTACTGTGGCCATATTTTCCGGGTAGGGTTGATGCCGGCGGGGAATTATTCTGTCCTTTCGAAAGAATCTCAATTCCCGCCCGCATCAACCGCTGATCTGCCGGGATTCTTTTCCGTCCGCGGTCATTGACCCGACTTCCTCGCGGTAGATGCTAGCGGACACAAGCCTGAGGTCTATGGATGCGTATCCTCCCGCTTGCATTTACTCTGCCGTAAATATGTGAAACTGTATTGTTAAAGCCTGGAACAAAGAACATATATTCTAATTGGTGCACAATGCCTCTTTCCCGTCGGTAGGGGAGGGGCTATTGTTAAACAATTTATCCGGAATCGTCATCGCCTGTGAGACGCACACCTTCATTGGCAATGTCATTTGACTGGATGTAGCGCAGCGGCATGGCATAACTGGCCCAGCCGCCGGCATCCATCAGGCGCTCCAGCGGGGTGTGCGCGCGCGATGCCTGTGTAGCCCAGGTGTGACGGCAATCGTGCGGAGAGAGTTCCGCCGCGCCGATCTGCCGCCCGAGCAGGCGCACCCGGTTGAAAATGGCGCGGATGCTCAAAGAACCGGTTAGGGAGCCGTTCTTGGAACTGCCGGCGAGCAGCGAGCCGGAAGGGTTGCGCGTAGTATGCATATCAGTCGTTGCATACATTTCTGCCGCGCGTCGGGTATCAGGGCTCAGGCGGTGGATCTGGTGACGGTCCACCTTGGGACGGTAAATCGCCAGTGTTCCGGCTTCCAGGTCCAGGTCAACCGCGCGCAAACCGGCGGCTTCACCCACGCGCAGACCGTGGTCGAGCAGCAGGCACATCAGCAGGCGGTCGCGGCGTCCCTGGGGCGTATCCGGTTGATCTTTCAGAGCGGCTGCCTGGGCGGCCGTCAGCAGCAGCGGTTCGGCTTTTTTCGCGCCGATGCGCGTGGGAATATCTTCACGGCGGCGCTGATCGTCAATGCGTTGGCGGTCACGGCGGCGGCTGCGCGCGTGCACGGTTTCGATCAACTGGCTTTCCGCCGGGTCAACCACACCGGCTTTGATCGCCAGCCGCGCGTAGGTTTTGACCGTTGAGAGGTTAACATTGGCGCTGCCGACGGAATACCCCTGCAGCAGCAGCCACTTATAGTATCCGTCCACCAATCCCCAGGTGATCCCGCGCCAGGCGGCCGGGTCGTCATGCAGGTGATGCAGCCGCAGGCCTTTCTCTGCCAGATATTCGGCAAAGAGTTCCAGCGCGGCACGGTGACGGCGCAGCGTGTTGGCTGCCAGCGCCAGCCGGTAATCATGGAACGCGCCGGCGGCCGCTGCCTGATTGGCCGTCTGCCCGATGGATTCGCGCAGGTCGAGCCCCGGCAGCAATACGGGTTTGGGTATTTCGGTCATAAGGAGCCTGTTGCAAAGATCATACCCCATTAATACCGATTTGTCCAATAAATCGGTATTAATAAATAGAGCGGAATATATCCCCCCGGTGTCTCTTTACAGGCTATTCTCCGGTTGGCGTCGTGTCTTTATGGAAGACAATCTCATCCAGATTGGCCACAAACACGTCAACCACGCGCGGATCGAAATGCGTGCCTGAATTTTTCTTTATGTGTTCCAGAACAGCATCCACATCCCAGGCAGCCCGGTACGGCCGGTCACTGGTGAGCGCGTCCCATACATCCACTATGGCGAATATACGCGCCGCCAGCGGGATCATTTCACCCGAGAGCTTCTCCGGGTAACCTGTGCCGTCCCATTTTTCGTGGTGGTATTTCGGGATGATCAATGCCGGATGCAGGTATTCGATGGGTGTAAGCATGTCATACGCGTAAACCGGGTGCTTGCGCATGATCACCCACTCTTCATCAGTCAGCGATCCTTTTTTGAACAGGATCTCATCCGGAATACCCATCTTTCCGATGTCATGCAGCAGCGCGCCGCGGCGCAGGTTGAGGTGCTCACGCTGTTCGATGCCCATGCATTTAGCCAACCGGAGTGTCATATTGGTCACCCGCAGACTGTGCCCTTCGGTTTCACGGTCGCGCAGATCCAGCGCGCGTGACCAGCCCTCGATGGTGGCGTCATACGCCTTCGCCA
>CAYQTY010000159.1:2297-7800 GCA_964420535.1 uncultured Leptolinea sp.
CGCGCAGTAATCTCCACAGCCACCCCGAGAACCTGGTCCGCTTTACCATCCGGCCCGATGATCGGCCGTTTGATGGTCTGCATGTAATGCTCCACCCCGTGCGTATCGGTGATATGCTCTTCCGGCAGCACCAGATCACGCCGGGTGTCCATCACATTCAGGTCTTCATGACGCCAGCGGATCACCTGTGCAAGATCGTGGTGAAGGTCATTGTCGGTTTTCCCGATGACATCATCCACAGTCAAGCCTTCAAACCTCGCGGCTGCCTCGTTGATCAATGTGTATTTTCCCTCACGGTTGCGTGAGAAGATCATGTTGGGATTGGAATCGAGCACCTGCCGCAAGAATTTTGACTGCTGATCCAGTTCTTGTTGCGCCACCTCACGGTCCATGATCTCTGACCTGAGTTCGTCATTTAATATTTCAAGCTGACGGGTGCGCTGCCGGATACGCTCTTCCAGTTCATTTTGAGTGTCGGTCAACATCTGTTGAACCCGGGTGCGTTCTTCAATATCCAGCCGCGCGCGCTCAATGATAAAAGCGTTGTCAATGGCGATGGCAGCCTGATTGGCATAAATCCATAATGCCTGATAGCAGAATGAGAGCGATCCTTTGGATGAAAGATAAACCGGCGCGTTCTTACACGCGTTGCTATCCAGCGGGTCACTGACCCGGATATACCCTCCGTTGGCCGACCCGTTTAATTTCACCGGTACGATCAGCGCGCCATCCAGTTTCCAGAGTTGCCCGCCGGAATAGGCGCCAAAGGGCAACGCGTTCCCCTGCCCTGCCAGAAATCCGGTATCCATACCGAATGAAACCGGCACAGGCTTGCCGCCGATTTTCTTCAAACCCGAAGGATCATAGGTCATGGTGACCAGAATGTCCCAGTCATTGCCGGGATTGGAGGCTTTAAAGGATGCAAAATCAAGATCGGGATGCGAGTATGTGGCTACGCGCATTCTATCGTCTGCCAGGTCTTTCACATACATCCCCACAAACCCGTACCCGATGGATTCACCGATCACCCGCACTACCCGGTCCATTACCAGATTCAGGTCAGAATACAGGCTAAAAGTCCGCCCCAGATCGAGGATCTCACCCAGATGCTTGTTGAGCTGTTTTTGCTTCTGGTAGGCTTTCAACAAGTCTTCGACTTCTGTTTCCATATCCGGAATCTCAGTGATCAAAACCAGGCGTTTATCCTGGTTGCCGGGGGTCATCGCAAATTGGATGCTGACCTGAACTTCTTCTCCGTCAAAACGGCGCAGCCGGCTGCGCATCCCGCTTTGCTTATCCCGGCCAAGGATTTCCGGCACTCTCGGCAGGCAGAAGTCAAACAGGTCACGCCCCACGATCATTCCGGCGTTCTTTGCCTTAAAAATATCCACCCCCGCCGGGTTGATCCCATCAATCCGGCCTTCCAGGTTTACCGCCAACATAGCCACAGGTAACGTATCGGCCAGAGGTGGAAGTGTATCTGCCCCGGAATTAACAGAATGCTTCATGGGAGACGTGCCGTTCCCGCCCGATGTTTTAGCCATGATGTGCCACTCTCCCTCAATATCATTATCGCGCGCGAATTTCCGCTGGTGGATAGTTCACCGGAACGGAGAATTATACAGGCAATTTGAACTCCGGATCAACCGGAACAGAAATGGCTGCCCCCTCGCGCTTTATCACCATGTATATAGTAGTACGAAACCGCGTAAAAATTCCATAAATAATGGTTTAAAACGCATGAACCATTTCCCTTACCACATCAAATTTCATATAATGATAAGAAATAACCGCAGGTTCTCTTCAAAGAAAACCTGAACAGGCAAAGTTTTTTAGCCATCAGGGGGCGAGCAACGATCTATTCAGGCAACCTGTATTCATCCCCTTTCCATTGAAAAGTATTTTAGGAGTGCTTTGCGTCGTACATCGTCTTTAAGAATACTTGTCGTCGAAGATGAAGCGATAGTCAACCGGTTAATTCAAAGCCAGCTTCAAAGGCTCGGGTATGAAATAGCAGGGGCGGCTTTTGACGGTGTTTCGGCTGTTCAAATGGCAGGTGACCTTAAACCTGGACTGATCCTGATGGATCTTCACATGACAGATCCAGCCACCGGTGTTGAAGACCCGGAAGCCGGCATCAAAGCCACCGTTGCCATTCAAAAAATTCTACCCACCCCGGTCATCATGTTGACGGCATATGAAAACCCGCCGCTCATCAAACGTGCCGTAGAAGCCGGTGTTGGCGCGTATCTGCTTAAACCTGTTCAGGATAGCGAACTGGAACGGGCGATCATCATTTCTCTTTCACGCTTTGACGACATGATCAGTCTGCGCCGCGTGAATTCAGAATTGAACCGCGCCAATTTGAACCTGATTAAAGAAGTCACCGCGCGTATGCAGGCGGAAGACGCGGCACAGAAACAGGCCCGGCAGATGTCACTGCTGTTCGAAACCTCGCTTTCGCTGAGTTCACAGATTGATATCGAAGATCTGCTCTCCACAGTGGTGGAAAGAGCCACCACCCTGCTGGGTGCTGAAAAGGCTTCCCTCTATCTGCTGGATGAAGATAAGCGTCAGTTGAACCTGGTGGTGGTGTATAACCAACCGGAAGGATTTACCGGCCCTGACCGGGGTCAGGGGTTGAAACTGGCCAAGCGGGCCGCGGAAACAGGCCACATCATTCAGGTTGAGGACCTGAATTCCTGGGAGGTACCCGATGGCGACTACCCAGACCTGGATATCCATCGGGCAATTGCCATACCATTGAAAGCGGCCGGGCGCAATCTGGGCGTTTTAAACATTTATGATTCTGAGGTCTCTGGCAAATTCGAAGAGGATGAGATCAACCTGATGCGCTTGTTTGCCGACCAGACGGCCATTATGGTGGAAAACGCCCGCCTGTATGGCAGTGTGATCCGCGAAAAGAACTTCCGGAAAGCCATCGAAGAATCCATTATGTCAGGCATCTCGATCATCGACTTGCAAGGGAAAATTGTTTACACCAATCCCGGATTCTGCCGGATGGTGGGCTATTCCGCCGTTGAGCTGGCAGGAAGTGTTGAACCCTTCCCATTCTGGTCTCCGGAGGAAACCGGCCGTCTTGAAACGCTATTCCATTCCTTCTCTGAAGATCATCCCTATGAATCGGGAATTGAGGTCCAGCTTCGGCATAAAGACGGGCGTAAATTTGACGCCCTGATGCTGCTTTCACAAATCCGTGACAATCGCAGCCAGGTATACGGTTGGTTGATAGCCGCCACAGATATATCCGCCCTTAAGGACGCCCAACGCCAGTTGTTCAAAAGCGAAGAACTGTACCGCGCCCTGGTGGAAAACTTCCCCAACGGAATTGTGGGATTGTTTGACCGCGATCTGCGCTGCACCCTCGTTGCCGGTGACGGCCTGGAATTTTTGGAACGAAATAATACCAAATTGATTGGCGTCAGGTTAATAGACGCTCTTCCCAAATACACCCTGGCGGTTTCTTCCATTGAACACGCCCTGAAAGAAGCATTTGCCGGGAAACGGAATACTCTTGAACTTAATATGTTTGACCGCCACATAAATTTCTTCTTCATTCCCGTACAAACCGAAAAAGAGACGATTGACCAGGTCATGCTGATGAGCCAGGATGTGACGGATCAATATGAGAGCCGTCAGCGCCTGCAAGCCAGTGAAGCCCGCTACCGCGCCATCGTGGAAGACCAGACAGACCTTATCTGCCGGATGCTGCCTGATGGTCAATTAACATTTGTGAACGACGCTTTCTGCCAGTATTTTGATAAATCCATTGACGAGTTGATCGGGCAGTCGATCCTGCCATACCTTCCTCAGGCGCTACCGGAAAACAACGAACTGGTACGCCAACAAATGTCCACGGAGAAACCGGTGGTACGTATCGAAAACAGTCTGGTTCAGCCCAACGGGTCCACCCGCTGGCAGCAGTGGACCATTCACGGGTTATTTGGCAAAGAAGGATTGCTGGAAGAATTGCAGGCCGTAGGGCACGATATAACAGATCGCAAGGCGCTGGAAGAGAACCTGCGCTTCATTGGAATGCATGATAACCTCACCGGCCTGTATAACCGCGCGTACTTCAAAGCTGAAATGGACCGGTTGAATAACAGCCGCAGTCACCCGGTGAGCATCATACTGGGCGACGTTGATGGATTGAAAATCACCAACGATACCCGGGGACATGCCGCCGGTGACAATCTGCTGCGGCAAACCGCCGCCGTATTGAAAAGCGCGTTCCGACCTGAAGACGTGGTCGCCCGCATCGGGGGTGATGAATTCGCGATTTTGCTTCCCAAAACCAATGAACGGCTGGTGAAGGAAATATTAAGACGTGTGCGCGCGTTAATTGAACAATACAACCAGGAAAACCAGGGAAAACATACCAAACGTCACATGTCAGATATCCGCATCTCGCTGGGGGCCGCCACCACAATAAATGGTGAAAATCTTGAAAACGTGCTCGAACGCGCGGATCATGAAATGTTTATTGAAAAAGCCCGCCGGGGCGGCCGGGATACCGGTCCCCTCTCGGAACACCGCATGACTCCGTTCGGATAATTTGAGCACACCGCAATGGTGTTTTCATCTATAATACGGGCAAATCCATGCTGTGTGTGTTTAGCCCGTTGAATTTACATTCCCGATCCTTCTTTTTTTGTGTAACAGTCCCCTCCCGAAATTATCGGGAGCTGCATGAAACGCCCCACCCTTCAATGCCGGGGCGCGTATAAATGACATATACCCTGCAGTTTGACGGCCTGTTCCAGCGGCTGCCTCCGGAAGGAAGCGGTTATTGCGGCCTAATGTGTTACGGTTGGCTTATTTTTGAGAACGGCCGGGAAGTGCGTACGGGGCTTGGTGGCTACGCGCATTGGAAACTGGCCACGTCCAATGGCGCCGAATACCTGGCGCTTATCTCCGGACTGCAAGCTCTGGTGGATATGGGCCTGTGCGGTGAAGACCTGATCATACAGGGGGATTCAAAAACCACCATCGAGCAGATGCAGAAGCAGGCGCTCACCCATTCGCCGCGCATTCAACAGTTCCACCGCCAGGCGCGCAAACTCTGCCGCCAGTTTGACAGCATCAAATGGCAGTGGGCTCCCCGGCAGCAAAATCACCCTGCCGATAGGCTTACAAAACAGGCGCTGGAACAGATCCGCACCAGAGAGCCGGTGTATTTTTCACCGGATGTGCTGCAGGTGATCCCGCCGGAAGACCGTAAAGGGTTGCTGCCGATCCTGGCCTGCTCGTTCGCGTCACCCTGATGAAGGTTGGAGTGTTGGGCGTTGGTCCCGTAGGCTGGTTTATGTTCAGTCGTCCATGTAGGATGAAACTACCACTCCACAATATAGGTGCAGACTTCACCGCCATCATTCCGGCATAAGGCGTTATCGGCATGCGTTATGGTAACACCCCTGGATGAAGCCGGCTTATACATGAAGGCCATTTCATCAACAATTCCACGGTCAAAATCACAGGGGTA
>CAYQTY010000160.1:0-7762 GCA_964420535.1 uncultured Leptolinea sp.
TGTCACCCGGCCTGTAGCACCAATAATTCCAATTAATTGTCCGGGCTCAACATGATCACCCACATTGACCTTGATTTCTGCCTGGTGACCATATCCGGTATAGATTCCCTGACCATGGTCAATAAATGTTGCATTTCCTGTCGCGGTAAGCGGTCCAGAAAAAACGACTGTTCCCGCCGCCGGAGCATAAATATTCAGATTGGCGCAAACACCATAATCCAAGCCGCCATGATAACTGGTAAATTGGCCGCCGTTGTAGATTCTTCTGACGCCAAAAATGGATTTTGTGCATATCGGCTCATCAACCGGATCACGGAAAAGTCCCGTCCAAAGTTTGACCGGCGATACAGGAGAGATAATCTGCTTAATCGTATCGTCTTCGGCTGATGTATAAGCAGGATCAATGGTCTCGGGGGCTACAGATAGGGGAGGATCTTCCGGATAAAATCCGGATTGAACATAAATCATTTGAGTAAACTGGTAATTTGTTCCATCCGGCCGTGTTATTGACAATTCGAAAGGTGACAATCCGGTCTCTGCCATGGCATGAACTCCCTGAAGGGCAGTGTACCGCCCATCAGGTTGTTGGAAGAACTGCAAAGGTTTGTTTATAAGGCTGCCGGATAGTTGAAGTCCCTGTTCGCCGGATGCAGATATTTCGATTGTGTGACCCTGTGTAACTGGAAGTTCATTAAATTGGATATTTGACAAAAATGGGACGATAGTTCTGGATGGCTGTTCGTCTCCTGCTGGTTGTTGAACAGCGTAAAAAACTGGTTTTGAGGGAATAATGGACCAGGTATTAATTAAATTATTTTGGGCAGCTAAAATCCACGGGTTTAATCCTAAAGAGACTGCTGTTTCGAGCAGCGCGCCACCTGATTTGACTGTCTGAACCCCATTTAATGTAATTTGATCAGAAACCGGCAAGATTAGACTGGACCCGGCATAAATCTCTCTGGGGCTTGTAACTTTATTTAATTTAACCAGCATATCAATGGGAAATTGATATTGCACACTCAGGTTTGACAGGTTTGCGCCCAACGGGATTTCTTCTGCAGTCAGGTTTCCTGTTACCCCCTCGAGTCCCGGTATGACTATCTGTTGCCCGGCGGAGAGAATATTCGGATTGGTTATGTTATTTGCCAAAATGATATCATCTACGGATACACCAAACTTAACAGCAATTACATTTAGAGTATCACCGGGCTGAATAGTATATGTGGGTCCTGCTGGAGTCGCTTCCTGCGCGATAACAGTATTTGTTGGGAGCGCCAGGATAAAAATTATAGTAAAAGCAACTATTCTACTTATCTGTTTCATATGCAATATCCAATAAATCTCCGCTATTATAGTCGCCAAAACGATCTATGTGTGTTTCAATGATAAATTTCGCGCTTTTTTGAGGCGCAGCAAGTGTTTTCCAGCGTCTAGCCAAAACTTTATCGACAACAACCCCGGCAGAATCAGCCCAGATAATTGTCAAATCAATCTGCATAAAGAACATGTGTATGGCGGAGTTCACCCTGTCTTCGTCTGGATTGATAAAAATTAATCCGCCATGATCCGGTATGGATCCGGTGAACATTAATCCACGTAAGCGCGTCAGGAATGTATCACAAACTCCCAGAATTAGAGGAACGGCTATTTCATTTGTTTTGTTTTTGACGATGAAATGCGGCATTAATTCTCTCTACGTCTGAAGCTTTTGTTTTTCAATTATTCTGTCAATACTGGCAATTAATTCATTAGGGCTGAATGGTTTACAAATATAATCATCCACTTTAGCAATTCGCAATCCAAGAACACGGTCAATCGCCTGTGCCTTGGCAGTGATGACGATAACCGGAATATTACGGGTTTTGGCCTGGGCCTTCATTTGTTGATAAACATCCCAGCCATCAAGGTCTGGCATCATTAGATCAAGCAGTACAAGATCAGGGATATCTGCGAGAACCATCTCCAGTCCCTTTACACCACCATCTGCGCCTTTTACGGAAAAACCTCGTCTGGTAAGTATCAAGCTAACCAGATCGATCATATCTGAGTCATCCTCGATATATATGATCCGTTTGATTTGCGAAGGGGTCATCTTGTCTCCTCTTTATAATAAGTGTATCACAGGCTTATAAGTATTAAATATCAGGCCGTAAAGTTATGCAATAGATTCAAACAACTTTATTACAATCGTGTATACTTTTAAAGGTTTACTCAGGAGAAACCGAAAAGCCATGGAGAAACAAAGAATTCTTATAGTAGATGACCACGAAGTAGTTCGTATAGGTTTGCGATCCTTGCTCCAACATCATCCCCAATTTGAAGTAGTGGGGGAAGCCGGTACTGCCAAAGAAGCCATTGATAAAGTCTCACAGCTCCTTCCAGATGCCGTTTTGATGGATATTCGATTACCGGGAGCATCAGGGATTGAAGCCTGTGAAGAAATTACACATACCTACCCAAACACTAAAGTAATTATGCTAACATCCTACGCCGAGGATGAAATGCTGTTTTCCGCCATTCGCGCTGGGGCATCCGGATATGTATTGAAGCAAATTGGCGGTGATGATCTGGTTAAGGCCTTAGAAGCAGTAGGGCGCGGTGAAGCTCCACTTGACCCGGCTATGACAAAACGTATTTTCCAGGAAGTCAAACGTGTTGTCAAACAGGAAGAAGCCTCTGCATTCGCTCATTTATCAGATAACGAAAAGAAAGTATTGCTAAAAGTCTCAGAAGGCAAAACCAACCGGGAAATTTCAAAAGAATTATTCCTGGGTGAAGGAACCATCCGAAATTATGTTTCAAGTATTCTTTCTAAACTGGGTGTTAGCAACAGAGCCGAAGCAGCCGCGTTCGCTGTTGAACATAACCTGAAAGAATATATCCCGAAAGATATGCTCGAAAAAATTGAATCAAAGTCTGAAGATTAGTCTTCAGACTTTTTCTATCGTTTCTTTGATATATAACGCGTCTTCTTCCATTATCGGGCTTTCGCACATGATACGCCCGGAGCATTTTCGCTTAACCAGTACGTCAATCAAATCAACCAGATTGAAGTCTGATTCTTTCAACGGAAGATGGTTTTTTTCACCTTTTGCAGAATATTCTATGCCTGAGAGGTGAATATGCATTTTTTTAAGTGCACCAGCGCCAAGAGTGTTCTCAATAGAGTCAATCTGTTCCATCCACTCATCGCGGGAATTATTTCCTCCAGCAGCCCGGGCATGTAGGTGCGCAAAATCCACACAAGGCAGAACATTTTATATGGATTTACTCATAACAAGCGTATCCTCTAGTGTGCCGAGCATGGCAGATTTTCCCATTGTTTCAGGCCGGAGTGTTACAGGATTTCCTGATGCTTGAAGTTCCTTCACACAATCCAACAGGCGAGGAAGGGCTATCGCCAATACTTCATCGGCTGGCTTTTCAAAATAGGATCCAGGATGAAAAATGATATCCGTCGCTCCGGCGAGGTTGCCATAAAGCGCTGCGTCCATCAATCTTTTACGTGATTTGGGCCACTCTTCATCATTGGCATTTAAATTAATGAAGTAAGGAGCGTGGACGCTGATCATAACATCGCATGTTTCAGCTTCCTTCTTGATTGCCGCGCAAGTTTCTTCTGTCACTCGTACACTCTGAACCCATCCAAGCTCGAGCGCGTTCAAACCAAGTACTCGAATTTGTTGAATCGCTCCTACACTCCCACCAGGCTTTTTGGGGGTAGAAATTGGGGAGCCAACAGTTCCAATTCGAAAAGGAAGCGACATGATTTTCTCCGGGATTCTAATTAAAATCCGAGTTTAGTTAGTAGCGAAGGACCGAGAATAACGATACCTATAACAACAGATGACAATGCCGCAATTAATACCGCAGCAGCGCCAACATCTTTCCCGACTTTTGCCAGAGGGTGTTTTTCCGGACTTGCCAGGTCAACAACAGCTTCGAGTGATGTGTTTATAAATTCAGCCATCCATACTGTTCCAATCGTAAGGATTAGAATGGCAAACGGAACCGATGCAATTTGAAGCCACAAAGCAACCATTATGACGATTATGGTGGCAAATGTGTGGATGTAGGCGTTTTTCTGAGTCTTGAGCACGTATTTCATTCCTGCGAACGCGTGTCCGAATGAATGAATTCGTGAAACAAAGAAGTCTTTCATATTAATTATCCTCAGGCCAGGTGTAATCAGCGATGTGAAAATTTTTGAGGATTCTCTCCTGTTTATCTTTCATTACCTGTTTTTCTTCAGGATTGCCATGATCCAATCCGGACAAATGCAAACATCCATGGACGATCAGCATAGTCAACTCGTCTTCAAGAGAATGCCCTGCAATAATTGATTGCGCTGCAGCTTTCTCTACAGAAATAATGACATCACCCAGGTACCTGAAATCCGTTTCAGGATCGATTTCTTCTGATGGAAAAGAAAGTACATCCGTAGGGGTATCAAAATTTCGATATTCTCTATTTAAATTCTGGATTTCCTGGTTATCGGTAAAAACGATAGATGCATCTCCGGGTTTTCCCATTTCTTTAAAGACTACGCAGGCAATAGAGCGGATTTTCTTCAGAGTAAATTCTTCTGGTAAATGCGCTTTGCGTGTTACATGGATCATGTTTACTTGCTTTCCGAAGATGCTTCAGGTTCTTGTGTGGGTGCAGGGAGTGGTTCAGTAGGGCTCGAGGGGGTGCGAATTTCAGGGTAAATAATCCTTGGGTGGTAACTGTTTTTCAACGTTGAAACAAATGATTCTATGGCCACATTGAGATCATTCAATGTCAGAGAGGTTTGGTCTAATTGACCTTCCTGTTGCAAGTATTCAAACACCTTTTTTACCAACGTTCGCAATTCAACATCAGTTCTTGGTAGTTCTGCCCGCGCCCGTGCCTCACAACCGTCAGCAAGCATTAATAGAGCCGTTTCTTTTGAACGCGGACTTGGTCCCGGGTAACGGAAGTTTTCTACATTTATCCGTTCAATTTGTCCCGCAGATTCTTGAATGGCACGGGCATACTGGTAGCGGGTCAGAAGGGTTCCGTGATGTTCTTTTATAAAATCCATTATGCGGGGAGGGAGATGGTGTTTTCGGGCAATTTGTGTGCCGTCTGACACGTGCCTGATGATTGTGGAAGCCGAATCTTCCGGGGTCAAGTCATCGTGAGGGTTGGATTTTCCGGAAACTTGATTTTCAATGAAAAATTGTGGATTGGCAGCCTTACCGATATCGTGATAAAGCGCCCCAACCCTGGTAAGTAACACATCAGCCCCAATTGCCTCGGCAGCCTGTTCTGCCAGATTGGCAACCTGTAGACTATGTTGATAGCTGCCGGGGGCATTGCGGAGCATGAACTGCATCACAGGGTGATCGGGCCTAGATAGGTCAAGCAATTGCAGGGCGGTTGTGGTACCGAGTAACTGGGCAAACAGTAATTGAAATAGTAAGGCAAGGGATGCTGATGCCAATCCATTTATAAAGGCGCTCCCCAACAAAGTAGCCAGACCGATAAAATCGATGCTGCCCGGAGATAACCTGTATGCAATAATAACAGCACAGCCGGCAATACCAATGGCAGCCGCGGAGCTAAAGAAACTGGAAACCTGTAATCCTTTTCCAAGGATAAGAATACCGATCAAAGAAGTTAGCGTGTAATAAATTGTTATATCCAGGCTGGAGGAAAGATCATAGGAAGAAATGATCGCCAGAACAAACGACAGAACCATGCCGAGTTCCGTGTTAAACAAACTCGATATCGTAAGCCCGAAAGCTGCCATGGGAAACAGATAAGGAAAAACAGTTCTGTTGGGAATAATAAAACGGGCAGACAATAGGAAAATCAGGTACAAGCCAGAAATTAATAACAGCCCCCTGAGGCTATATGCCGGAGCGATAGGTCGCCGAATAAAATAAAAAGCGATAAAACCGCCCAGGATAACTATTAATGCCGCAGGTGCAAAAAAGTTTATATAGCCTGATTGAGGTTTTACCAGGTCAAATTTCTCTAAAGTCTCAAGAATAAGAGGGGTTACAACCTGTCCACGCCTGACTATGATCTCGCCGGCAAGCAATGAACGGTTTACCGGTTGAACCTCCTGGCGGGCTTTCTCTATCGCGGCTTTGGTTTGCTCTTCACTAAACACAGAATTAGCTTCAACCTGGGGTTGGATCAGTCTTGAAAGTATTGTATTGGAAGAAGGAGAAAAAGCCAGCGAGACTCGACTGGGAACGGATTGTCTGGCCTCATAAATCTGGTCACTGCGGATGGTTGTCCGCATAACTTCTTCCAAAACCCGCAAGGCTTCCTGTTGAATTGAATCCCATCGGTCATCTGATAAATCCATCAATATGACTGTTTCATCCGTGCTAAATTTCACATTTTTAATGGCCAAAATATCCCGGCTTTTTTGATCACGGTTGGCGAATTTATCAGATCGAACAGATGTAATAAACCCCATAATTGTTCGGAGTTCGTCGAGTTTAGTTCTGGCAATAGCCGGATCAGCGGGAAGATACTTGGGAGAGACAGTTCGTTCCGCATCCTTGCGTGCGGCTTCGGTTTGCACGGTGCTTTCAAATGTCAATGAAGATGGCGCCTGAATATCTTGAGGGGCTACACCACCGACTGTTATGGGAAGGTATGAAGGACGCAGGGCGATCGGAAGAATCAAAGATGTATATGACAGCGCCATTACCAGAATCAATAAAAGTGTTCTGGAGATGAACCTGTGACCAAAGGGGTTTGAATCTTCTCTACGCGTTTCAGGCGCCATAAGGTTCTATTTCGTAAGCAATTCCCGAACAGCTTTAGAAATAGTATCTCCGCTGGCGCGTCCCTGAACTTGCGGTACAACCAGCTTCATCACCTTGCCCATATCTGAGGGCGCGGCGGCGCCTGTTTCCGCGATCGCTTTCTGCACGATTAAATTCAATTCTGCCGCATCCATTTCCTTGGGAAGAAATCGTTCAACTATGGCGATTTCATGCTGTAAAGCGCTTACAGTGTCGGGGCGGTTGGCTTTTTCAGCATCGGCGATTGATTCACGCCGGTTCTTTACCTCTTTTTGCAATACCGGGATAACACCGGCGTCATCCAGGCTTAAACGTTTGTCAACTTCAATTTGCTTGATAGCCGCAAGCGCCATGCGGACGGTTGTTCTGGTCGCATTGTCGCCGGATTTCATTGCTTCCTTTAAAGCTGCGTCCAAAGATTCTTTGATAGTCATGGTTTGATTATACTCCCTGGAGATTCTTTCAATTAATCGATGTATAAATACGGGCGAATCTGGTCAACCAGCTTTTGTGAAAAACCGTCGATCTCCAACAACTCATCAATTGAAAGAAATCGTCCGCGTTTTTCCCTCTCTGCCAGAATACTGGAGGCTTTTTCCACACCAATACCTGGCAGGCTTTCCAGTTCTTTTCTCGATGCATTGTTTAACGAGATGTTTTGAACATCACCAGCATTGGGTTTGTCTGACTTTGTTGCAGTTCCGGTATCCAGTGCTGCAGATGCCTCAATAAAGGGTATGTCAATTCGCTGCCCATCCAGAACCGGGGCGGCAAGGTTGATTCTTTGCATGTCAGCCCCGTCAAGATATCCGCCTGAAGCCTCAACGATATCTTGTATTCGGCTGCCGGAGGGAACGTGAAAAACACCGGGAGACTTGACCGCGCCGGTTATGAATACAACCAGCGGCGCGGGGGTTGAGGTTGGAAGAAGAGTAAGCGGGACATTTCGATCAGGCAGCGTTACCACTAAA
>CAYQTY010000161.1:0-7753 GCA_964420535.1 uncultured Leptolinea sp.
GCGTAAAACGGCGCGGGATATATACCGATCCAGAAGATCAGGATAAGAAGCGGGGTGAGTGTCAGGATCTCACGGAGGGAGAGATCCTTTAATTTCAGGTTTTCATCCACAGACACCGGACCGAGAAAGACTTTTTCGAACATGGTCAACAGATAGACGGCCGCCAGTACGACACCGGTTGCGGCAAACCCGGCAAACAGACCTGTACGCAGCGCACCGGAACCAAATGAACCGAGAAGAATGGTGAATTCACCGATGAAGCCATTGGTGCCTGGCAAACCGGCTGATGACAGGGTAACGATCAATGAGAGCGCGGCCAGCACCGGCATAACCTTCCACAGGCCGCCAAACGCAGCCATGTCACGGGTGTGACGGCGCTCGTACAGCATACCAACGATCAGAAAAAGCGCGCCGGTGCTGATACCGTGGTTGACCATCTGAAGAATGCCGCCTGAAAGCGCCTGGGGTGTGAAGGCAAAAATGCCGAGCATCACAAACCCCATATGGCTGACAGAAGAATAAGCGACCAGTTTCTTGACATCTTTCTGGGCAAAAGCGGTGATTGCCCCATAGATGATGCCCATCACGGCAAATCCTGCCAGCCAGGGCGCCAGATCCATGGATGCTTTCGGGAACAACGGCAGGTTGAATCGCAGGAAACCGTAGGCGCCCATTTTCAACAGAACACCGGCCAGAATGACCGAACCGGCTGTGGGGGCTTCCACATGGGCATCCGGCAGCCAGGTATGCAGCGGGAACATGGGAACCTTGATGGCAAAAGCCAGCGCGAATGCCAGGAAGAGCCATACTGCGTTCGGGGCGAACACCGCCCACATATCCCTCAATTGGATCCAATCGAAGGTATTTCCGGTAATGCCCACAAACAGTATCGCCAACAGCATTATCAATGATCCAGCCATGGTGAACAGCACAAATTTAATGGCCGCGTATAATCGCCGCTCACCACCCCACAACCCGATCAGGAAGTACATGGGGATGAGTGTGAATTCCCAGAAGATGTAGAAGAGAACCAGATCCAATGCCTGGAATACACCCAGCATGCCGGTTTCCAGCATCAGGAAGACCATCATGAACCCTTTGACGTTTTCCTGAACAGCCGTCCAGGTGGAGAGGATAGCGATGGCGGAAAGCAGGGTGGTTAGCAGCACCATCATCAGGCTGATACCATCAAGCCCCAACTCAAAGTTGATGGTGATATTGCCCACGGTCACCCAGGGCACGCGCAGCAGCAGAATACCGGCATTTTGTGTATTCATGCCTGTCATAATGACCACGGACACCGCGAATGTGATCAGAGAAGTGACCAGAGCCGTCCAGCGGATGGCTGATTTTTGTTCCCCATTCAGCAGCGCGATCACGGCAACGCCAGCCAGCGGCAGGAATGTAAGTAGTAGTAACGGGTGCATTCCGAATATCATAGAGTTCCCTTTACATGATCAGTTCTGGTCATCGCGTCACCAGCCAGGTGAAGATCAATACCACGCCCGCGAAAATTGTCAACGCGTAGGTACGCACAAGTCCATTTTGAAGTTTGCGCAGGCTGTGTGATACAGCTTTGGTCAGGGAACCCAGTCCAACAGCCGCGCCGTCGATAATACCCTGGTCTACCGTTCCGGCCCATTCCTCCGCCAATTCGGTCAATTGTTTGACAAACAGGAACTGGTACGCCTCATCAATGTGCCATTTGGCTTTCGCACCCCGGTAAACCGGACCCAGCATTTTCTCGAGCGGATCCCTGCCATTAGAACCCACGGGTTCGCGGCGATACATCAGCCAGGCAAGTACCAGACCGGCGAGGGCAATAAGCAGAGAGATGGAGGCGATCAAAATATTGAAACCTTCCTCCTCCGTAGCGCCCAGTGTATGTTCCAACCAGTGACCCATATATAAACTGCCGGGGAAGTTCAATAAGCCGCCGGATATGCTCAAGGCAGCCAACAATATCAGCGGAAGGAGGATCAACAGTTTGTTATCACGGGCATGTTCCGCGTTTTCTGAGCGGGGTTTACCTAAGAAAACCATGATAACCTGACGGCCCATATAGAAAGCCGTTAGAAATGCCGCGGTCAGCAAAACAAGCAAAATGGCAAAATGTGAATGTGCGGCAGCCGCCAGAATTTCGTCTTTTGAGAAGAAACCAGCCAGCGGTGCGATGCCCGCCAGCGCCAGCGCGCCTGCCATATACACCCAGAAGGTGACGGGCATCTTCGCGCGCAACCCGCCCATCTGTGTCATATCCTGGGGATCGAAATGCTCACCATGAGCTTCTTCACCTTGCGGGTGACCGTCCATATTGCGCGCGCCTTCCATGCCCAGGATGACCGACCCGGCCGCTAGAAATAGTAGTGCTTTAAAGAACGCGTGGGTGGTCAGATGGAACATACCGGCCGTGAATGCACTCATACCGACAGCCGTCACCATAAAGCCCAACTGGCTGATGGTGGAATAAGCCAGGACTTTCTTAATATCATTTTGCGCTACGGCAATGGTAGCCGCGAAAAGGGCCGTCAACGCACCCACCCACATAACAACATCCTGAGCGGCAGGTACAGATGAATACAGCACATGCGAACGGGCGATCAGGTACACGCCAGCCGTCACCATGGTGGCGGCATGGATCAATGCGGAGACCGGCGTGGGGCCGGCCATGGCATCAGGCAGCCAGACATAGAGGGGAAGCTGCGCAGATTTACCGGTGACACCCAGTAACATGAACAGTGTGACCGCCACCATGACCGCCGGAGCGGCCTGTGCCAGCAGGGGCGCCCGGGAAAAGATCACGTCAAAATCAAGGCTGCCGAAATTCCAGAATAATATGAACAGGGCGATCAACAGGCCAAAATCACCAATACGGTTGACCAGAAAAGCTTTTTTTGCTGCTTTCGCGTTGGACAGGCCGTCCACGCCTTTTTCAAACCAGAAGCCGATCAACAGGTAGGAGCACAACCCCACCCCTTCCCATCCGACAAACAACACCAGGTAATTGTTGGCCGATACCAGGATCATCATGGCCATGATGAACAGGTTAAAGTAGATGAAGAAACGGCTGTAGCGGCCGGGGTCGCCATTGAGGCGTACGTCATAGTGCATATAGCCGGCAGCATAGATGTGGATGAGCGTACCGACGCCGGAAACCACCATCATCATGGTCACTGAGAGGGTATCCACCCGGAATGCCCAGTCAGCCTGGAAAGCGGCGGTCCTGATCCACTCAAACAGCGTAAAAACCGCGCCTTCGGGATTGCGGGTGAGCGCCAGCATTAACAGTATAGAGATGACAAAACTACCGCCGGATGCCAGGCAGGCTGTGAGGGCAGTCATCTTTTCTCCCCAGCGGCGGCCAAAGAGCAGATTTAACAGCAATCCGGCCAGCGGGAAATAGACCACCCAGGGAACCAGGGCAAATGTAGGATCAGAGAATGTTTCACTAAAGAGCATACGGCCTCACCAATCAGCCTTTCAGGTTATTCATCTGGTCAATATCAATACTATGTTTTGCATGGAAAATGGCAACCATCAATGCCAGGCCGATGGCCACTTCCGCCGCGGCAACAGTCATCACAAAAAAAACAGAAATTTCACCGTTTAGAGAACTATATTGACGTGAAAAAGCCACAAAAACCAGATTGGCAGCATTGAACATTAATTCAAGCGACATGAACACCACCAGAGCGTTGCGGCGTATCAACACCCCCAGAATACCAAGGGAGAACATAATAATCGACAGGAGAAGGTAGAACGATATTGGAGCCATTCAATTATTCCTTTCCCGGCCGAATCCGCCTGTATAGCGGGTTCTCAGTTTTGGTCAACACGATCGCGCCAATAATGGCAACCAGAAGGATAAATGATGTGATTTCAAAAGGCAGAAGGTAATTGGTGAAAAGGGTCAAGCCGATTTGAGTTGGGCTGCCAAAATCGCTTGCCGGCATAGTCAGTACAGCCTGCGGCAAACGCGCCTGGAAAACAATCATCCATGTGAGCTCACCAAGAATTACAACTCCCAGGATGCCTGCCAGAACACGGGTCTTTCGATTGGATGATTCATCCTGAACCATTTCTGCGCCCAACATCATAATCACAAAAAGGAACAAGATCATGATTGCGCCGGCATACACTGTCACCTGAGCCATGGCAATGAACGGTGCGCCCAATGTGACGTATAACACCGCCACACTGGCAAAGTTCAATACCAGAAACAACGCGGAATAGATTGCATTCCGACTGATCAGCATGCCGACCGCGGAGGCGATCACGATCACGGCCACAAAATCAAAGAACAAAATTCCAGTCATCTTTCAGGCCTCGTCAATCGGTGGGATCTTTCATCTCAGGAACCGAGCGGGTAAACGCGCCGGGTTCTGTCACCTGCGGGGTGGGCTTGCCTCCCTGCGGGACAGGCTCAAGCAGTATATCTTTGTTGTATAAGGCTTTCGCCCGATCTAAAAAGGAGAGTTCGTAGTCACTGCCCAGCACAATGGCTTCTGTAGGGCAGGCATCTTCGCAGAATCCACAGAAGATGCAGCGCAGGAGGTTGATCTCATACGTGCTGGCATAACGTTCACCGGGAGAATACCGTTCGGCATCGGTGTTTTCCGATGCCTCCACAAAGATGGCGTCAGACGGGCAGGCGGCGGCGCACAGGGCGCAGCCGATGCATTTTTCCAGCCCGTTGTCATAGCGTTTTAAAATGTGACGCCCTTTGAAACGCTCGCGCACCGGACGCTTGACCTCGGGGTACGAGATCGTCACCGGTTTTTCAAACATTGACTTGAATGTCGTCCACAATCCACGAAACATGGATCAGCCTCCAACCATTAACCGCAGCACTGCTGTGATTATGATATACAGCAGTGAAAGGGGAATAAGGATTTTCCAACCAAACGCCATCAGCCGGTCATACCGGAATCGCGGTAGAGTCGCCCGCACCCAGATCATGAAGAACAACCAGAGCACGATCTTGATGAACAGATAGACGGGTCCAAGCCAGGGGAAAGAATCCACAAAGGGACCCTGGTATCCGCCCAGGAAGAGTGTGGCGCCGATCATGGATACGGCGATCATCTTGATGTATTCCGCCATGAAGAACAGGGCGAATTTCATTCCGGAGTATTCCACATGGTATCCGGCCGTCAATTCCTGTTCGGCTTCGGGCATGTCAAACGGTGAACGGTTGACTTCGGCCAGACTGGCAATCAGATAGATAGCAAAACCCAGCGGCATGATGATGATGAACCACAGGTTCTTCTGGGCTTCCACAATGGCTGACATGCTCATGGAACCGGCCCACAGGATGGGTCCCACAAAAGCCATACCCAGCGCCAGTTCGTAGCTGATCATCTGCGCGGTAGCCCGCAGGCCGCCCAGCATGGCGTATTTATTGTTGCTGGACCACCCTGCCAGGGTGATGCCGTAAATGGAGATCGATGTAACAGACATGATATAGAGCACAGCCACATTGATATCCGCCAGATACAACGGAATTTCCCGCCCGGCGATGGTCACGCTGGTGCCCCAGGGCACCACGGCGGTGATGATCAACGCGGGGATCACGGTAATGACCGGAGCGAGGACGAAGATCGTCTTATCGGCGCCTTCGGGGATCAATTCTTCTTTAAAGATCAACTTAATACCATCCGCCACCGGCTGAAGCAAACCCTGCCAGCCCACGCGGTTGGGGCCGATGCGCACCTGCATCTTCGCAAGAGCACGCCGTTCGTACCAGGTAACATAGGCAAATCCGCCGGTCATCACCAACAGAATGATAACGGCCTTAATGATCCATTCCCAGATCAACGCAGCATCAATCATTGTGACCTCGTCCGGGTACCACCTGGGCTACCTGCGGCTCGTGAATAGGAACGCCCACGGAGCGTGGTATCAGGGCGGTGCCTTCCGGCACTTTATCGTCCAGTACGATGCGCACCGGGTACGCCGCACCGTCAACCGGCAGCATCACATGCATATCATGTGCCAGCAGCATTTTCTTCGCGGTGACCGGGTTGATACGCAGGTCGGCTTTCGCCAGGCGCACGGAGAGCAGCGGTGAGGTGGTGACCGTCACACCGGTATCCAGCAGCCGGGTGTACGGATAAACAGCCAGTTCATGTGAATCCGGCTGCAGAGGTTCGATTTTTATCTTCGGCGCTGTGGTAAAACCGTCTGAAGGCAACAGCGGCAGTTGAACGCCCAGTCCCTGTTTATTATCATAAGTTGTTCCACCATAATACACATCCGCGCGTCCGATGATGGGCCACTGTTCGGTTGTTTCTGCCAGCTTCGAGTAAGTGAGCCCGTTATACTGGGGAATTTCAGCGGACATTAGCAGGAAAACCAGAGAAGCTGCGTCCGCTTCCAGAGTCAATCCGAGTTTAGCGCCCAAAGCGGCGGAAATCTCGTAATCCGCTTTCACACCATCCGGCGCGGGGACAGCCGGGTAGAAGCGCTGCACGCGCCGTTCACCGGAGGTATACGTCCCTTCGCGTTCGGTGAAAGCCAGAACAGGGAAAATTACATCAGCTTTTTGCGCTGTGGCGGTTTTGAAAAGTTCCTGCACGATCACAAACCCGCTTTTTTCCAGCGCCCGCTCGAAGACCGGGTCGTCAATAGCCGGGTCAGCCCCGGCGATCAATAGCACTTTAGCACCGGCAATCCGGTCCACAATTCCATCCGCGGGTAGAGCACCGTTATCCCATAATCCCTGGGTATTACCGCGTTCCCACACGGGGATCAAGCCACTGTTTACGCTGCGGGCGTGATCGCTGTTTTCCAAAAGGCGGGCGCAGGCCAGAGCGAGTTCACCGGTGGCTTCGCGCCCCAGGCCGTCACTGCCAAAGAAAACAACCAGATTATCAGCCTGTTTGAGGGTATCCGCCAGATCGCCTGATAATAGACCATCCACGGTTTTAATTTCTTCGCCATTGGCTACTGTAAAAACGATCGAGGCAGAACGGTCAAGCCGGCTAGCCCGGGTATGCAATAAGATAAGCTGCGCCCCGCGCTTGACAGCTTCGCTCACCCGCAGCCACCACAGGGGAGCTTCTTCATGCAGGTCGCAGGCTGCCACAACAATGACGGAGCCTTTTCCCAGACTGCCGAGGTTGCTACCGGGCTGCATACCAAAACGGTTGACCACGTCTCCGCCGGCCATACGGCTATAACCGATGAACAAACCACCCTGTGCTTCGGTTAATTTTCGCAGGTTGAACAGATCTTCATTCGAAAGCCGTCCACTGGCCAGTGTCACCAGACCTGACCCGGCTTCCTTTAATTTACCGGCCGCCAGGGTTAATGCTTCGTCCCAACCGGTTGCGGTCAAAACGTCACCTTTACGAACCAGCGGCGTTTTCAGGCGGTCAGGGCTGTCTGCGAAGTGATAGGCAAAACGGCCCTTATCGCACATCCAAATCTCGTTCACGCCCTCATTCTGGCGGGGCATAATGCGTTTAATTACCACATTCCCGCCGGATTTGGCTTCACGGCGCACATTGATGGTGGTGTTGCAGCCCACCGGGCAATGGTTGCACAGGCTGGCCGCATTATTCATTTCCCAGGGGCGGGCGCCAAAACGGAAGTCTGACGTTGTCAGCGCGCCGACCGGGCAGATATCGGTGGTATTGCCGGAGAAGATCGAGTCAAACCCCGGTTCAGAGCAGGTCATGATTTCCAGTTTTCGGCCGCGGTTGTAAAAACCGAGGACAGGGTCACCGGCGATATCTTTCTGGAAGCGCAC
>CAYQTY010000162.1:0-5616 GCA_964420535.1 uncultured Leptolinea sp.
TTGATGATCACGATCAGACGTTGTTGGTGATGTAAAAATCAACGTGTCTGAAAGTAATCCGGCTAATAATAAAGCCGCGATAGGAGGAGGCGCGCTAAGTCCGGCATCTTCAATTCTCTCGCAAACCAGAGTGCTTGTGCTGCCTACAACATCAACCGTAAACCGTATGGGGATATGTGTCTGTGAGTTTCCCAATCTGTGATGATCAAGAATTTCAAGGAGGTCAGCCTCATGCAATGAGCCTAAAGCCTGTTGAGGTTCATTGTGGTCAACCAGGACGATTTTCATCCGGGGCGGATTTAGGAGATCACGTTGTCGGCATACACCAATGTAGTGATTGTCATCGTCAACAACGAGGTAGTCATCACCTTCTTCACGTAAAATCCGGTTAAGCAAGTCCCGGATCCTCCAGGACGAATGAAAACTGGGCACATTTGGATCAGCCGCATCTTTGGCAGGTAGATCCAATATTTCGCTCAAAAGCATATCCCGTTTAAATTTTTGCGGACCCACCAGGCTGGTTAAATGCTTCAACAGGCTGCGGCCGGTGATCAGCCCGAAGGGAGTCCCGTCCGGGTTGATCACCGGGGCAATTCCGCCCGTGCGTGATGATATTGACCATGCATCACGCAGAGCTTGATCTGGAGTCGTGGTATCAAGCCGACGGGTTACTGACTCGAATTTTGGAGAAGCATCAGGTATCAGTACAGGCGTTTCGATTCCTGTGAACTGTAGAACCCAGGTGGTTTGCGGATTAATCGTGCCGGCACGCGCCGGCACGACATCTTTTCCCTCCCGTTCCCGTAGCAGCCAGGCGTAGCCGACGGCTGATGCGATTGAATCGGTATCCGGATTAACATGTCCTATTACATAAATCTTTTCAGCGGGCATCTATTCCTTTTTCTGTTCTATCAGTTTGAAATAGACCTTATCCGGTGTGATAGGCAGGCTGTCGACATCCACCCCGCAAGCATCAAGAATGGCATTCCCAACAGCCGGTGCCACGCCATCCAGTGGAATTTCGGCAACAGCTTTTACACCAAAGGGATGCGACGGCTCATACGATTCTACAAACAGGGCTTCAAGATTTGGCATTTCATTGGCCCGGAAAATATGGTAATCGATTAAATTATTGTCCAGAGACCGTCCCTTTTCGTCATACCGCATTTCTTCACATACCGCGTAACCCAACGCCTGTGACATCCCGCCTTCGATTTGACCGGATGCTGCAACAGGGTTAACAATTACACCTGAATCAACAGCCATCACGAGGTTGTCTACAATTACTTTCCCGGTTTTAATATCAACAGTCACTTCGGCAAATTGTGCGGCAAAAGGCGGCGGTGATGAAGGTGACACGTAAGACGCGACCCCCATGATCTGTTCCTGATCTTCATGGTGGAGAGAATTGTAGGCAATTTCTCTAACTGACACACTTCGTCCATCCGCTGTGGATGCCATTTTATTGGAGAGCACAATGTCATTTGGTGTGAGCGGTGCATCATTGCTTTTTGATGAAAGCATTTTAGCCGCCCGTTGTTTCATTTTCTCCGCGACCTGTTCGGCGGCTTTCACCACGGCCATGCCGGAAATGTAGGTGGTGCTGGAGGCATAAGCGCCTACATCAAAGGGTGTCATGTCTGTATCAGACGAGTAACACAAAATATCATCAGTCGGCACACCAAGAACTTCAGCTGCCATCTGAGCAAGAACTGTATCAGACCCGGTACCAAGATCCGTCGCGCCCACCAGCAGATTGAACGAACCATCATCATTCAACTTAATGCTCGCGCCGCCCATATCCAGATATGGGATAGCCGTTCCCTGCATAACAGTAGCGATACCAATGCCGCGGCGTAGATGAGGCTTGCCTTTAACGGAATGCCAGGCCGGGTTATTGAATTTTTGCTCCCAACCAACAACATCTTTGCCTTTTAAGACGCAATCTTCCAGCCCAACGGTGTAAATGATTTCGGGGCGTGGTTCCCGCCCTTCGCTCCAGGATGTACTGAATGGATGCAATTCTCCGGGCCGAACCGCGTTTTTCATGCGAAATTCTATTGGATCAAGGTTTAATGCGCGGGCTATTTTCTCCATATGACGTTCCACCGGGAAAAATCCCTGGGGAACACCGTATCCGCGGAAAGCGCCAGCCGGTGGATGATTTGTGTAAACGATATCGGCATAGAACCGGATATTCGGATTTTTACGGTACTCACCATCACCCACGTAAAGCGCCATGGACTTTTGACCGGTATTTCCGGTGACAGTTAGAGCGTGGCACCCGTACGCGCCGGTATCTGAAAGAGCATACATCTCATTGGCTGTTATTGTTCCATCTTTCTTGACACCGGTTTTCATGCGAATCCGCATCGGGTGGCGCGATCTTGACGCTATGAATTCTTCTTCTCGGGTGTATTCAATAAGAACCGGTCGTTTTGTGGCGATTGTCAGGTGCGCGGCTACATCTTCAATCAAAATTTCCTGTTTCCCGCCGAATCCGCCGCCAACACGGGGTTTGATTACCCGGATGCGTTTCATCGGGAGACCGAGGACAGGCGCCAGAATCCGCCGCGCGTGGAATGGCACCTGCGTGGATGTCCGGATCACCAGACGATCGTCTTCATCCCAATAAGTGACTACAACGTGCGGCTCAATATGCGCCTGTTGTACTTTCTGAACGTCATATTCACATTCAAAAACCCGATCCGCTTCTGAAAAACCCTTTTCAACATCGCCAATGTCTATTCGGATCTTTGCGGCAAGGTTGATAGAAGGATCCGAATCGGCAAAGTTCACATATTCTGGATAATCGTGAATTCTGGCAGCATTCTTGTCCATTGCCGATTTGGGATCAAGAACAGGAGCAAGTTCTTCATATTCAACTTCGATTAATTTTAACGCTTTATCAGCGATTTCACTGGTTTCAGCGGCCACAAATGCCACCCGGTCACCCACAAAGCGTACCCGGTTATCGAGAGAAAACATATCAAGAGGACCCGGAATAGGGTCAGACTGACCGGCGGTGGAATAAACCACACGTGGAATATCCTGCCAGGTCAGTACGGCCGCGACGCCTTTAAGCGCACGGGCTTTTGTGGCATCAATTTTCTTGATCTTCGCGTTGGCTAATGGGCTATGCAATATTTTGCCAATTAGCATACCCCGTAATTCAATGTCAGCGGCAAAAGCAGGCTTCCCCTGAACCAGTTTTACTGCGTCCAACTTGGGTTCAGATTTTCCGACCGCATGGAACTCCCGCGTCTTGGATGAGATTTGTACTTTGGGGGAAACCTGAGTTGTTGCCGATGGCAATGTTTCAGAAAAAGAGCCATCGGTAGGATATCCGTTATCTTTCTTTGTGACAGTCCATGATTCTACCGACTCGTGTCCGTTACCAATTTCGGGGACTGACTCACCGCGAAGGATAGCCGCTGCCCGCATTACAGCCTGTACAGGCTTTAAATAACCCGTACAACGGCACAAAACTCCAGATAAGGCTTCACGAATTTCGGCCTCAGTCGGATGGAGATTGCTTTCAAGGAGCGATTTCGCCGCCAATACTTGAGCGGGAGTGCAGTAGCCACATTGAATGGCACCGGATTCCACGAAAGCTTTCTGAATGGGGTGCAATCCATCTGTTTTCTTCCATCCCTGTTCGGGATGTTCACCGATGCCTTCAATTGTTTCTATAGTATGTCCAAAAGCCTGCGCCGCCAGCATATTACAGGAGTTAACGGGTTTGCCGTCGAGCAAAATGGCACATGCTCCGCATTCCCCGTCTGAACAGCCACCGTATTTTGCTCCGAAGTATCCTTCTCTTCGCAATAATGTTAAAAGAGTTGTTCCGGGTTCATATTCCATTTCTTTTTGAACCCCATTGATCATAAAGCGGCTGATCATTGATCCTCCTTTCTCCCTGGCATGCCTTTTTGAGGAGCGATTCTTTCAATCAGGGTTTGAATAGCAGCTTGTTGGTAGGCACTATATCCGGATTTTTCGAATAATGACGCGTACGCACGGCGGTCAAAGATTTTTGAGATCAAATTGCTGGAACCATCTGAGGCAACAATGGGATAGTTCCCTGTTCCGCCAACTACTATTCTGGTCTCACCCGTACTCCAGGTGGATGCAACTACATACAAATCGGGATGGTCTTCCGGAGACCGGGCTATATCTTCATAGCTAATTCTTTCCGGAAGAGTAAATTCAATACCTGTAATCAATTTTCCGGGATTCTTTTCCCGGTTTTTCCCAATCCATTCAGCCAGGAAAGTTGACTTATTGCCGGGTTCCCAGAAAAGCCGGGCATCCAATGCCAGGAGGCATCCCAGTAATGGTGAATTGCCTCCTGATGTCATAAGTAATCCGCCCACCGTCGCAGCCCTGCGTATATTTATATTATTCTCTCTTCGGACGCAATGCGAAAGACCTGCGGGAAGACCAGCGGTATCTACCAAAGATTGCAGCCGGACCATTGATCCGATCTTTATGATTGATTCGTCATTAAAAATCTTGTCCAAGCCGAGCGATTGTAGGTCCACAACGGCTACCGGATCCTGTGACGATCGGCTAACCATGGTCCCGCCCCCAAGCGGAATGGTCAGAGGCGTTGAACGGTTGAGAAGTTTCTTAGCCTGTTCTAAGGTTTCAGGCCGATGGTATTCAATGATCATAAAGCCTCATTTCATTTAGCCAGTAAAAAAAATCAAGTCCTATCTATTATTGAGCGAATGTATCAACGAGGAGTTTCACATCGCCGCCTACCGGGTATAAGATCGGGCAAGTGCAGCCATATTTGCGGTATTCTGCCACTTTTGCACGGGCTTCATCCGGTGTTCCTGATGCTGTAATATCATGAATCAGTTTTTCCGGCACCAGATGTTTGGCCTTGTTGATTTGTTCTTTGGTCGCTGGCCAACCCAGAATGGATTGAATCTCTTTAACCACATCCTCTGAAACACCGGAAGCTTTGGCGATGTGGGGTTGTTGGGCCAGATACTGGGTTAAGAGTCCGCGAGTTGTATCGATTGCTTTGTCATGGTCATTGTCAACTGAGCACACAATCAATTGCGGGCGGTCGAAGTCAGCCAGGGTTCGGTTAGACTTTTTCAGGCCAGCCTGGAGAAGGTCCATGGCCTTTTCGTTATATTTCGGTTCAACACAATAATTCAAAACCACCCCGTCGGCGATCTCGCCGGTCAACTCCATCATCTGATCGCCTGTTGCCCCGATCATGATGGGAACGTTACGGGGTTCCTTGCGGCCATGGACTACATCCAGTTCAATGCCATCCACATGGATGAACTCACCATGAAAGGTGACTTTCTCCATATTAAGCAACCGTTTCATAACATAAACGGTTTCCTTCATGGCCAGCAATGGCTTTTTGCGATCAATACCAACATTACGGGCGAGCGGATCCCACCAGGCGCCAATTCCGCAAATAATCCGGTTGGGCGCGAGATCGTCAAGAGTAAGGTATGTTGCTGCCAATAGACCAATATTGCGGGTCCAATTGTTAATAACCCCCGAGCCTACCATTAATTTGCTGGTGACAGCCGCATACGCCGCCATTGGCACGATTGCATCACGCACTAAACGGCTTTCCGCCTG
>CAYQTY010000162.1:5631-7738 GCA_964420535.1 uncultured Leptolinea sp.
AGGGTATATATTGAGTTGTATGACAACTTCAATTATAGATGAACTTTCTTCTCTTCGTACTGTTGAAAAAACTCCAAATCTTCCGGGAAATCAAGATCGAGCCCCAGAGATTCTGTTCGTACAATTTTTAAATTCAGGTTGAATTTCTTTGCCTGGGCACAATGAAGATTAAAGGAGTTTTCGCCAAATTGATACGAAATCAACCCGGTGGGATTGATCAATAAAGCGTTAGTGCCTTCCTGTCTTCTGTCAGGTGCTATTACAACTACCGGGGGTTCAACGGCCTGCCGGATCATCTCTTCCAGATCTTCGGGGGTCAACAGCGGAAGATCCGAGGGGAGGATAAGCACACCCTGAGCGGAATACATCTGAGCCACCATTGTGGCCCTATGAAGCGCGGTATTTAACCCGGGTTTGCCGTCTTCCATAACCGTTCGCGCACCCTGGTCTCGCGCCAAAGCCAGAACGGCTGTGTCGCTGCTAACGACAAGAATATGTTCGATCCCTTTGACTTTATTGACTACCTGTAATGTATGTCCGATCAGGGAAAGATTCAACATTTCCCTGTCGTCTTCTGTCAGTACGCCAGCCAGCCGTGATTTTCCCCTGCGCAATGGTTTTACAGGGATAATTGCCCAAAGGCTCATTTTCTCAGACGCCTTTTCTTCGTAACTTCATACCAAATTCTAGAACCTCATTAGCCAGCCGGATACGGTCGTCAGTTGACCGCATAATAGTCTGAGTCACAAGAGGAATTATACCTATATCAGATACACGGGAAGCCTCATCGTGGTCCTGTGAATCTAAAACAAATCCAGATAAAAAATCTTTGTAATGGTTTGCTACTTCAAAACAGCCCGGATCCATTCCAAGTTCAAGAAACATTTTCGCGGCTGGTCCTTTTATAGTCTTCCCGCCTATTATTGGGGAAACCGCGATAACAGGTTTATTAGAAATAATCTCACGGATCCCGGATAAATTAAGTATAGGGTCAATACTGACCCAGGGATTCGAAGGGCAAATTATGATCAAGTCTGCTTCTGTGAGAGATTTTTTTACTTTGAAGCCAGGTTGTGCTTCTTTTATACCTGAAAACTCAAAGCCAATCACTTCTGGAACGCATTGTTCTTTTACAAAGTATTCCTGGAAACTTAACTCTCTGCCATCACTTGTTTTTACAATGGTTCGAACCGGTTGATCAGTCATTGGCAACACTTGATCTTTTATTCCCAACCGGCTGCACAATTCCTGGGTAACTTTTGACAGGCTTAGACCTGAACCAAGCAGGCGGGTACGTTCCATGTGCAACGCGAGATCATGGTCACCCAGCTTAAACCATTTCGGGCCACCTAATCGCGACAACGCTTGAAACACTTCCCATGTTTCATCCACCTGCCCCCAACCCGTCAGCGGGTTTGCCAGGCCGGCTAATGTGTAGCTAACGGTATCCACGTCCGGGGAAATGTATAAACCGAACAACTCAAAGTCATCCCCGGTATTGACGATTACAGATAATTGTCCGGTTGTCAGGATTTTTGACAACCCGTCAGCCAGTTTGGCTCCGCCAACGCCACCCGCAAGTGCGGCGACTTTCATTCTATTTTCCATGAAACCTCGGTTGAATGATAAAACCAGACATAGTGATTATTTTAGTTTATGCTTTCGAAATATCCATGGTTACTGTTAATTACAATTCCTTAAGCTATTTCAAGTTACAGGAAAACAACATGCCGGCAGATGTTTCGTCTTTATATATAACAGACAGATTGTTTACATAGATCTCAAAAGAGACCTCTAAACTGACGCTCTTTTCAAGAAATTCACAATACTTCTGAGATTCTAATCCCTGGTGTAATAACGTGATGTGTGGAATCCATCGGTCTGGCGCATATTTCATGTTGATTCTGCCAAGGTGTTTTTCGCTGCGATCCCAAATTATCGCGTGAGTATCAGTCATTTGCGGGTTTCTGGCGAGAACATACGTAATGGCGGGTATATTCCCGGGAAAGATACCAATTCCGCCGCTTTTAATTACAAACCCGGATTTTTGACGGGCAATTTCCTTTAGACAGGTAAATATCTTCTCATTGTTCATTTCTTCGCAAAC
>CAYQTY010000163.1:0-7732 GCA_964420535.1 uncultured Leptolinea sp.
ATTGCCCGACCTGGATGGTTCCGAGCTGGGATACCTGCGTGCGCGCGAATCCTATGCGGCAGCCGGACGCGAGATCCTCGACGCGACCGTCGGCGGCAAATTGACCATTTACCCCAAGGTTGAATTCACCAGCCTGTTCAAGGACTGAAATGGCCGACCATCCCCGGGTAACCATTGTCACGCCGTCGTACAACCAGGCGGCTTTTCTGGAGCAGACCATCCAGTCTGTTCTTGATCAGGGTTACCCGAACCTCGAGTATTTTGTAGTGGACGGCGGTTCCACGGACGGCAGTAAAGAGATCATAGAGAAATACGCGGACCACATTGACTGGTGGGTTTCAGAGACAGACATGGGGCAGGCAGAAGCCATCAATAAAGGTTTCGCCCGCGCCACCGGTGACTACGTCGCCTGGCTTAATTCTGACGACCTGTACCAGCCTGGTGTCATTGAAGCGGCTGTGAAAGTCCTTGAAGCCAACCCGGATGCCTGCATGGCCTACGGGGATGTGGTATCCATTGATGAAAACGGCCTGCCTTTCAATATTATGGCGTATGGCGACTGGCAATTGAAAGACCTGATGATTTTCAATATAATCGGGCAACCCGGAGTATTCATGCGCCGCGCCGCGCTGCAGAAAGCCGGGGAACTTGACCTGTCATACCGGTTCCTGTTGGATCATCACCTCTGGCTGCGTGTAGCCCAGCATGGGCCGATGATCCATGTGCCCGAATTATATGCATCGGCGCGCATCCACCCCGGAGCCAAGAACGTGGCTCTGGCACGCGGGTTTGGTCAGGAAGCCTATCAACTCGCCGCCTGGATGCCCTATCAACCCGCGCTGGCCGACCTGTATAAAAAGAACCGCCGCAAGATCTGGGCGGGTGCCAACCGCATGAATGCCCGGTATCTGCTGGACGGCGGCGAGAAGTGGAAGTCACTGCGGGCTTACATACGCAGCTTTTTCCAGTACCCGCCGATCGCGCTGGCCGAATGGCGGCGAATCGTGTACGCGGCTGTCAGCCTGGTATTCAATGTGGATGCATTTAAACAAAAATATCTCGACCGCCGCAAACAGAACCTGTTTGACGGGATTGACGCAAGTGAGCCAACTGATGACACAAAGTGATCCTTCTGAATCCCCCCGGTTGTTCAATCGCTACCGCTGGCTGCGATGGACGGCAATTGCTATCATCGTGATCCTGGCTCTGGTCATCCGATTCTATGATCTGGACGACCTGCCACTCGATTTCCACTCCACCCGCCAGATGCATTCGGCTTTGATGGCGCGCGGCATGTTTTACCAGAATCGAATGGACATCCCTGAATGGCAAAAAAGCATGGCGGTGGAGCAGTGGAAGCTGGAAGGGTTGATCGAGCCGCCCATCATGGAAGGCTTATCCGCTTTCGGTTACCAACTGGCCGGAACCGATGACTTGCGCATCCCGCGGGTGATGTCGATCATCTTCTGGATGCTGGGGGCTTTGCCTCTCTACTGGTTGGCGCGCGGACTCATCGACCATAACGGGGCGGTGTTCGCCCTGGCATTCTACCTGATTCTGCCGTACGGCGCGCAAGCCAGCCGGGCGTTCCAGCCGGATCCATTGATGGTTTCCGCCATCCTGTGGGCGGTTTGGGCCGCCTGGCATTGGTCAGATCGTCCCGGGTGGAAGTGGGCGATTGTCAGCGGTTTGCTGGCCGGGCTGGCGGTGTTGGTCAAATCGGTGGCGGGTTTCTTTGTGGCTGGCGCCTGGGTTGGACTGCTGCTATCCACCTGGGGAATAAAGAAGGTTTTGAAGAATATCCCGTTCTATGTGGCGGTTGTGCTGGCGGTGTTACCGTTCGCCGCGTTCACATTCTACGGCTTGAAGATCAGCGGGGAGATGGCCGGGCAGTTCAGCCTGCGCTTCTTCCCGAACTTGTGGATCGACCCGGTGTGGTACCTGCGTTGGAACGGTGAGATCAGCAGCGTGGTGGGATTTGAGTGGTTCCTCGCCTCGTTGGTTGGTGTGTTCCTGATGCGTAAACCGGTTGGGCGTTGGATGATGCTTGGGCTTTTCGCCGGGTACGCGGCGTTCAGCTATGCCCTTCCGTACCACGCCATGACACACGACTATTATCAGGAGCCGTTGATACCGGTAGTGGCGCTGGGGCTGGGGGCTGTGGTCTCCGCGCTGATCACCCGGTTTGACGGTCCCCGCTGGTTATACACCATCGCCATTCTCGGGGTGCTGGTTTACTGGACGGGCATCAAAGCCTGGGATACCCGCGTGGCCTTGAAACGTAACGATTACCGGGGCGAACCCGCCCTGTGGCAGAAACTGGGTGACAAACTGGGGCATGATTCGCAGGTACTGGCCATCACCCAGGATTATGGCTACCGGCTCGAATACTGGGGCTGGCTGACACCGCAAAATTGGATGAACTCCGGTGATTTTATGGTTCGTGAATTGGCCGGCCAGGAATTCGACCGGGTGAAATTGTTCAAGGAGCAAGTGGAAGGCAAGGACTATTTCCTGGTCACCGCGTTCGGCGAGTTTGACAGTCAGGCGGAATTCAAGAAAATGATGACTGACAACTTCCCCGTGTTGGAACAGACAGACGATTACATTATTTATGACCTAAAGCACGCCCTGCCGGCACCGGAGGCGAAATGACAGCCCCCTGGTATTCCCGGCGAGGCGTGCAGGCCGTACTTTTGGCATTGGTGGTGTTGCTGGGTTTCGGCATCCGGATATTCGATCTGACCGATCCCCCGCTGGATTTTCACCCCACACGGCAATTGCGGTCGGCCATCCTTTCGCGGGCGTTCTACTACCAGTGGAATCCGGCAGCGGACCCTGTGCTGCGCGAAAAAGCCGTGACTATGGGGAATTCCCTTGAAGTCTACGAACCGCCCATCCTCGAAGGGCTGACGGCAGGTGTTTACCTCGCCGCCGGTCAGGAGATCTGGTGGGTTTCACGCATCCTGAACGCGTTGTTCTGGTGTATCGGCGGACTGGCCTTGTTCTGGATCGCCCGGCGGTATACCGGCTTCTTTGCCAGTCTTACGGGGCTGGCATTCTACCTCTACCTGCCGTTCTCGATCATTGCCAGCCGCTCCTTCCAACCCGATCCGTGGATGGTGATGTGGCTGCTTCTGGCCATAGCCGGGCTGCTGCGCTGGATGGATACCAACAAATGGAGAGATGCTGTCGTCGCCGGCTTACTGGCTGGTATGACCGTGCTGGTCAAGATGATCACGGTCTTCCCGTTGGGGCTGATCTGGGCGGCCGTAATTCTGACCCGATCCGGGTGGAAGTCACGCTTCAAAGATGCCAGATTCTATACGGCACTTGTACTGGCAGCCGTGCCGTCAGTCATCTTTTATCTCTTCAACCTGGGCAGCCGATCCTCTGATTTCTTCTCATTTTGGACGGTGGCACTTTCACACCTGATACTTGAATCGAATTTCTACGCCGATTGGCTGGTGATGTTGCACAACCAGTTCGCGTTAAGCAACATATTGCTGTCATTCCTGGGCATCGGGCTGGCAAAACGGGAATTTAAAGCTGTTCTGGCAGCAGGGTGGGCCGGGTATTTCATCTACGGTTTGTTCTTCCCCTACCAGATGGTCACGCATGAGTATTACCATCTGATGGTCATCCCGTTGATCGGACTCTCGCTGACCCCGGTAGCCGAAATGATCTTCACCGGTTTGACGCCGCAGCATGTCCTTTGGCGGGCGGCCGCGGTTGGTGTTCTGGTACTCTCCAGCGGATATTGCCTGTATGTCAGCCGGTCGGTGATGGTGGCCAGTGATAATACCGGGGAACCATTGGCCTGGAAGAAGATCGGTGACGCCATCCCGGCGGATGGCAAGGTCATCGCGTTGACCAGTGAGTACGGCAACCGTCTCATGTACTATGGCTGGCGGGGAATCGCCGGTTATTGGCCCGATAGCGGTGACCTGCGGTTGTTCAGCATGGCGGGCAGCGCGCCCACCGATTTTGAAAGTTATTTTAAAGATAAAACCACCGGAATGGATTATTTCCTGGTGACCATGTTCTCAGAATTTGACGCCCAGCCTGACCTGAAGAATGAATTGACGACGAAATATCCTGTGCTATCCGAAGGGGACGGATATATTCTGTTTGACTTACGGAACCCCCTTAAATGAAATTTGAATGTGCCTTACCGCTGGTGACCATTGTCACCCCTTCGTTCAACCAGGCGAAATATCTGGAACGGACCATCCAGTCTGTTATCGGGCAGGATTACCCGAATATCGAATACATCATCATCGACGGCGGTTCGACAGATGGCAGTCTGGAGATCATCAAACAATATGAAAATCATCTCGCCCAGTGGGTCAGCGAACCGGATAAAGGGCAGACGGACGCCATCAACAAGGGGTTCGGCATGGCGCATGGTCATATCCTGGCCTGGTTGAACTCGGATGATACATACAATCCCGGCGCGGTACGTGAAGCCGTTGACTTCCTGATGAACCATCCAGATGTCGGGCTGGTGTACAGCGACGCGCATTTTATCAACGCGGAGGATGTTGTGATTGGCAAATTCCCGGCCGCGCAAACCGACCGGTCACGTCTGCTGCGGGGATACGTGCATGTCCCACAGCAGACAACATTTTTCCTGGCGGAGTTGTGGAAGAAAATTGGTCCGCTGGATCCGTCATTTTTCTTCGCCATGGATTACGACCTGTGGGTGCGGTTGACCAAACACGCACCGCTGGTCTACTTCCCCGGCAAGTTTTGGGCGAATTTTCGTCTGCATGATGATGGCAAAACCATCGCGGCTGATGACCGCTGCTGGCCTGAAATGTTGCGCGTACATCGCCGCGAAGGCGGTTCGTGGTTCTCAGTCATCCAGTTCAAGTATTTCCTGAGACGGCTGCTGGCTCCTTACATCAATCGCAAACGGAAAGCCATGTTTGACGCTAAAACCAAATGAACCCGTTTTCGTATATGATAATAATGATAGAGGAGAATGGACATGCAAAATAATTCCGGTAGAGGTATCACCCCGTACAAAAGTGGCTTTTTACCCGAAGTCAGCCTGCGTATCAAATTGATAGCCAAGTTGATAAGTGACCGCCGGGTGAGCGTGTTGCTGAAAGCCATTCCCGTGGCTTCTCTGATCTATTTTTTTGTCTATCCTGATCTAGCCATCGGACCTATCGATGACGCGCTGGTAATCTGGCTGACAACGTACCTGTTTGTTGACCTGTGCCCGGATGAAGTTGTAGAAGAGCATATCGCCCGGCTGAAACACGTCATCCTGCCGGGTGAACCGGGTCAAACCCCTCCTCCGGCGGCTCCCGAAGCGCCCAAATCGGATGTGGTTGACGCGGAATTTAATACCGTGGATGATGACTAGAAACGGATTTTATAAGTAAGCCAGATTGGAGCCTGATTTTCAGGCTCTTTTTTGTAGATTCACAATTTACTATTATCGATATTCCATGTACCATATAAACAGCAAAAAGTTTTTTTGAGAAATCTTCAAGGCGGTTCCCTGTGACAATAACCGCGCCTTTTATTGAAACCCATGAACCGGTTCCGTACATTGGCTTACCGGCAACAGTTCCGATGACCCGCATCGCTGATTCCGCGGCTGGTTTTGGCCGGATATACTCCTGGCTTGGAATGCGGGGGTTTACCCCAACTGGAGCTTCCTTCTTCCGGTATTTTGAGTTTCATAAGAACGGCCTTGTAGAAATGCAAATCGGGGTACCGGCACCGGCTCAGGGCGCGCACGACGCCGGTTTTATGGAAGATACCTTACCCGCCGGCCGCTACCTTTCATTGCTTCATTCCGGCGACTATTCCGGGTTGCAGTCTTCCACGTTCTATTTGATGAAATGGGCAAACGACCATCGTATGAAGTTTCAATGCCAGGAAGAGGATCTATTCAACCTTTGGACGGCCCGGGTGGAATGGTATCTTGTGGGTCCCTCGCGCGAACCTGACCCCGCAGCCCGGAT
This sequence comes from uncultured Leptolinea sp., assembly GCA_964420535.1. Lineage (GTDB taxonomy): Bacteria > Chloroflexota > Anaerolineae > Anaerolineales > Anaerolineaceae > Leptolinea. Next base: position 5,985 of record CAYQTY010000163.1, read on the forward strand.
GACAAAAATCTCCATTCTGTTAGCCTGACGGCTTTTCTGGAAAAGTTCATACATCAGGTTTTTCACAACCCTGTGAAACAGTACAATTTTGATTAAATTACCGGTTGACCGACTGGAGGATAAATGGCGAAACAAACCTGGATAATAGAAAAATTGCGGTATTGTGAACATGCCGGATGTGAGGTGGCATTGGAAGCGGATACTGTATTCCCCGCGGAACACCTGCCGGATCAGCCGCCCCGTGTGCGGATTCACCGCTGCTCCCATTCGGATGACTGCTGTGACACGGACCGTCCGGCATGCGTCTGGAACGGAACCAATCCGAATTTTGACCCATTCAAAGAATAGAAGAAGAGCCGGTTTATCATCATGAGATGAACCGGCTCTTTCTCTTTAAAGAAAAGTGTGGCATTTCAAGGGGAAGCCTGGAAGGCTTTACGCTTCAGTTTGTTCAACCATTTTCGATTTTTTCCAGGTAAACCAGAGCAAAAAGACCACCACGGGGATCAAAGCCAGGCTAACGGGATTCAGGGCGAAGAGTTCAGCCCACCACACCCGGAATATCTGCCCACCGTCAAGGAAGCTCGTAAGGGCGCCCTGATAATCCACTACTTTTGAGGGGGCGGTGGCTGCCAGGTTTGTCAGCAGCGGTGACAGGGCAGTGGCGATATACAGGTTGGCGATCACAACCGGTACCCCAATGATGAACGCGCGAATGACATTCCCCCGGGTAGCCACGCAGATAATCGACATGGGAACCAGAAGGTTGGTCAGGTCACCCAGCGGGATAAAGCGCACCCCCGGCAGAATAAACGCCAGTACGATGGATACCGGCATCAACAGGATCGCGGTGACGACCGCGGAAGGCATGCTAAAGAGCACCGCCACATCCAACCCGATATAGGTCGTTCCCATTCCCGGTAAATATTTACGGATAAATTCTTTCATGGCTTCAGAGACGGGTACCAGCGCTGAACCAAGAATGCCGCTCATCCGGGGAAGAATGTAGACCACGGCAGAAAAGCCAAACGCCAGTTCAGAGGTTTGCTTGACGTCATAGCCCGCGCCGATGCCCAGCCCGGCGCCGATGATCAACCCCAGGAACATGGGTTCAGCGAAGAGTCCAATGGCGGATTTCAACTTATCCGGGTCTGCTTCCAGTTTATTGAATCCGGGAATGCGGTCAAACAGCGAGTTGGCGGCCAACGCGATGGGGTAGTGGGTGATAGCCGAGAGATGGGGGATGCAAATGCCGTTCATACCGGATACGTGGTTGACCGCCGGTGCCGTCCAATCGGACAACTTCAATGTGATGATGAACGCGAGAATGCCGCTGATCAACGTCAACGGAACGCTGGAGGTAACACCGTATACCAGAATGGCGGCAAAGATCACATGCCAGTAATTCCAGATATCAATATCCACGGTCTTGGTCCACCGCAAAATTAGCATCAGAATATTCGTCACCAGAAAGATCAGCAAAAAGAGCGGGGTAAGGTTGAATGACCACGTAACCGCAGCCAGCGGCGGCCATCCTGTATCCAATATGCCCATATTCAACCCGGACCGCGCGATCAGCGCCTGTACAACCGGATCGACGATGGATACGAAATAATTAAAACTCATAAAAATGCCGATGAACCCGATGCCGATGAGTAGGGACGACTTGAGCGCGTCCACGGGTTTCATGCGGAAAACCAGCGCCAGTATGAAAATGATCACCGGTAAAACGACATACGACTTAAAAC
>CAYQTY010000164.1:0-7708 GCA_964420535.1 uncultured Leptolinea sp.
CGAGGTTCTCAGCAGTGGACGGGAGACCGCTTGAACCGAGTTGATTGATCCGATTGCGTACCTGGTCATCATTCAGCACAGAATAAAACTGATCCGTGATCTCCATGGATGAATGCATGACATTTAGACTGACCGCTTTATAGTCCTCGATAGTCTTACTCAGCGACATCGCATAGTGAATAAAACCGTGCCGGAATTTGTGCGGAGAGTGATATTTCAACCCGACCTTACCCAGCCAGGTCTTGAGATTTTTACAAGCCAGCGTTTCCCGATGTTCCCCTGGAGTGAGGCAACCAGGGTCAATTTCTCCCGTATCCGGAATAAGCGGAGCAAACCAGAACCCCCTGGAAGGTAATACCGCTCTGACTTCACTATCCCAGGCTTTGACCACTTCCAATAATTCAGGAACATCAGGAATATTGAGAAGGGTTGTTTTTGCCGTTTTACGGTTCTTAGTCCTAACCCCCAGGCTAGGGTATTGATAAATTACCAGGTTGTCCAGGTCAACACATTCCAGGGAAAGAGACACAAACGCACCGATCCGCATACCCGAGAGAAACAGCAAAACCGCCATGGCACGGGTACGCCGTTCACCTGTATTACCTGCCGGAGCATTGGCAATCGCTTTGATCTCTTCCAAGGTAACCGCTTCACTATGCCGAGGTGAATTAGATAACCGCTTTGTTTTTAGGGTGACGATCCAGGAAGGTTTGATTTTTTTGCAACCAGGTTGATTTAGTACAAGCCACGAAAAGAAACGCCGAGCAGTAGCCATGACCTTTTTTATGTACTCAGCCGACAACTGGCCTTCCTGGTCATCCTGGCGGGCAGTAAGCATATATTCGGGGAAGGTTGGCCGGATGTTTTGCGCTTTGATGAATTCGATCTTATCCGCCCACTCCAACAGATACCGCAGATGTGTAACCTCTTTTTGTTTTGATCCTGGCGTGATCTGGTCTACTTCAATTCGATAAGCCAGGAAGTTTTGAACGAGCTTGTAATTATCCCGATTAATCACTTTTCCCCCTTGGAACTGGAGACTATTTTAGTAAGCAAACGGTCGCAGGTTGGGCAATGACTTAGCAGGTAAGATACCCGTCCTTTGGTTTTCAATTCTGGTTTGTACAGCTTTACCGGAACTCGGCAGGTCTTGCAGAATGTTTCATCCTCGGCTAACTCAGTTTTTTTGTATGTTTCCAGATACCAGGCTTTGAACTCCTGGCCATTAATCCAAATGTGCCGGAAATCATCACGAACATGAGGACAATTCAATTTGATATAAACCCGATATACCTGGTTCTTATCAATTCCTAATTCCTCGGCTAATTCACTCGGGGAATACATCATATTCAGCAAGCCCTTTAATTGATTGCGCCCTTTACCATCCAGGCGACCGCTTAAGATAGTCTCTGTCATAGGGCACCCCCAACACTTTGACAGGGGCCCCTCCCCTCACGGGGTTCCTCCCCGTCAAAGTGGGTTGTGGGTTGGGCATCTGCCAGTAGCAAGCTATACCGATCTCCACGACGACGGCGACCACGATTAACTATTGACTTCATTACCTCTTCAGGAAGAATATCGACAGCCACACTCAGAGCGGGGCCTACTTGCTTATCAATCCAGGTGACCAGCTTGCCCATGGATATTTCAGTAGGGTTTGAGACAGTGGCGCCAGCTCGAATATAAGAGCTTTTGAATTCCTTCCACCAATCGGTTTGAAAGTCCACATAGTCCAATAAGTGACCCATCGCCAGCATAAACCAAACGCTGGTATCAGAAACAGCAAACATCTGTTTTGCTACTAAATCCGCCCGATCATCCCTCAATTGCATTTCAAGCCGAGTAAATCCCCGCTTGTTGTAAACCCGTATCATTCTTTGAGAAGTTAGCGAACCCAGGGAAACCGTACATGTACCGAGAACACCATTCTCCCGTAATTCCAAAGGTGACTCATGAATTTTGAGAGTGGTACGTTTGGCCAGTGACCGAAGCTCATCTTTGAGGATTGCTTCCCGTACCTGGAACGGTTCAAAGGGAACGTAATCAAAGGCATAATCCAGGCGTTTATAAAAATACTTTTCCTTGAAATTTGCTTCAAGAAGCTCACGCAATCCGAAATAATATTGCCAATCGATACAATCACAAGCCGAGCCTGGAATTTCATAGTGATAGTAATTACCTTGACCTTGTACCGGTTCAGTGTAGATTTTGAATTCCAGCGCATTCTTATAGAGCAATTGGAAACCACGCCCACCATGACCCGTACATTCCATAGGTCCAAAGGTATCTTTGAATAGAATGTCATACAGTAAGAATGCGGTATCCGTCGGGGCGTGAACCGTGAATGAAAGCCAGTGTATGCGTGAGGTTATGTCAGCCATATTTGAGTATCCTTTTGAAACTCCACCCCCCTATCAGTAAGGGGGGGGGGTCAATGATTTTGGATTAGTAACTTTCAGAACCCGCCGCCCGTCCTTTTAGCAGCCTAATTTGCCCTCCCTCATTGTCAAGGCTTCCGGGCTTGCGCCGCTTCGCTCACCAGCCTTGACAACGAGCCTCCGGAGGGCAAATTGTTTAGGCTGCGGACGGCCTGCTAAAGTTATGGGACGTACGGCTTACAACTTTTACTTACGCGATATGTCAAGAAATTCTTGACATCGGGCTTAAAAAAATAAGCAGTGCTTGACAAATAGTATAAGTAAAATCACGCATTTGTCAAGTAGGAATTATGCTAAGATAAAAGGAAAACTTGATTCTCGGAAAAATAAAATGACTGACAATAATATGTTTATCGCTCAAAGAATCCGAGCAGCCAGATTACAACGAAATTTAACTCAACAAGATTTAGCTGATAAGCTTAATAAAACTGCTGCTGCGGTATCAGATATTGAAAGGGGAAAGACTCAAATAACAGCCAATGATCTTATTACATTTTCTGAATTATTAGGAAAACCTATTGAATATTTTTTTGGTGAGGATTTTGGCGGTGAAGATATTGCCGATATTTCAGCCGTAATCAGAAGGTTACCACCGGATTTAAGAAAGCAGCAATTGCCGATGTTAATGATGATGCTCAGGATGTTCGAAATTAATGCCAATATGCAATCATCGGATGACCCTCAAAAACAAATTGAAGCAGTAAGTGAATTTTATGAAAATTTCCTAACTTTCTATCACACCATGGATTCAATGATGGATCAACTTAAGGAAGCTAAATATAACCTTGAATCTGTATTGAAATAAAGGGGTTTTCAATGACAAATACACTGTACTATGGGGATAACCTTGAAATCCTACGCAATAAGATACCTGATAATTCAATTGATTTATGCTACATAGACCCACCATTTAACTCAAAACGAAGCTATTTTCAAATTTATAACGATATAGATGGTGCGCTTGATAAAGCTCAAGCACAAGCATTTGTTGATACATGGATTTGGGATACTCCTGCTATAGATGGACATAATCAAATAATTACTAATTTTGGCGGAAGGTTTACTCGCCAATCCATTGAATTAATAAAAGGCTTAGAACTGATATTAGGGAAAAGTGATTTACTAGCATACCTTGTTAGTATGACCTTGCGGATCACAGAAATATTTCGTGTATTGAAACCTACAGGAAGTTTTTATTTGCATTGTGACCCTACTGCCAGTCATTACCTAAAGCTTGTTTTAGATTCTGTTTTTTGTAGCCAAGGTGGTGACTTTCTCAATGAAATCATCTGGAGTTACAAACGCTACACAGCTGCAAGTAACCGTTTCCAAAGATTACATGATGTAATCTTTTATTATTCAAAAAGTGAAAGCACTATTTTTAATGTCATTAGAGATGAATATGGTGACAAATCAGGAAAAGCCGACTCCCATTACAAACAAGATGAAGATGGAAGATGGTTTAGATGGCAAAAACGTAAAGATAAAGAACCTTACAAAATATTTTTGTCGGAAGGTAGAAGAGTTGGGGATGTATGGGATATTCCCATAATAAATGCTTCTGCAAAAGAAAGAATGGGTTACCAAACCCAAAAACCCGAAGCTCTTTTAGAGAGAATTGTTTTAGCGAGTAGCAATGAAGGAGACACAATCCTGGATGCTTATTGTGGATGTGGAACTAGTGTCGCGGTAGCTGAAAGGTTAAACAGAAAGTGGATTGGGATTGATATTACATACCATAGTATCAGTCTTATTCTCAAGCGTATGGAACTGATTAATGAGAGTGCATTTAAAAATATTAAGGTTGACGGTATTCCACAGGACATGGAAGCTGCTATAGCTCTTGCAAATCGAAAGGACGACCGTGTAAGGAAAGAATTTGAAAAATGGGCGGTACTCACCTATACAAATAATCGTGCAGTCATAAATACAAAAAAAGGAGCTGATAAAGGTATAGATGGGATTGTTTACTTTGCAACTGGTCCAAACGCAACAGAGCGTATGGTCATACAAGTTAAATCTGGTGGTGCAAATCGATCAACAATTGCAACACTTATAAGTGATATGGAACGAGAAAAAGCGGAGATGGCAGTATTGATCACTTTAGAAGAGCCAACAAAACCGATGAAAGAAGAAGCTTCTGGTGCGGGTTTTTATCATCATCCTCTGATGAATATAGATTATAAAAAAGTTCAAATCGTAACAATACGTGAAATGATTGAAGACCATAAAAGGTTAGAGTTGCCGATGAGTCATGATGTATTAATCTCAGGAAAAGGTAAAAGTAAAGAAACTCAGTTAGGCTTAGACTTGTGATATTTGGATTTTGATAAAGCTAATTATGTTAACCATGGGGAGTAAATTTAATGAGTCAAATTTTTAGTTGTGAAGAATGCGGGAGGAAAATTCCAGATAGTTTTGAACTTGAATCAGGCGAATGGATTGAGGAAGCAAAAATTACTGGAGGGGTTTTTATGGATATTGTCGACATTGCGAAATGTCTCATTTTTGGGGTGTAGGTGAATCTAGTGTTGCCCGTGCCTATGAAATTCGTGCCGCTATGGGTGAATCCGGTGCGGAAACGATAGAGGAAATTTTAGAATTTTTCTCTAGTATTGGTATATTTCTCGATTGGCCCGAAGAGAGACAAAAACTTGAATCAAAATACCGCCGTCATAAACCTAAAAACCCTTAAAAATTTGTACACTACCTGGAAGTAGTACACTTCCGCTAGGTTCCTGGTTCGTGTCCAGGTCGAGGTTTTTCCAGAACATAATTCTCGTAGGTGGGTTACCCCCGGTTTGATGCAAAAAAGGTAAATGTTTGAACACAAAGGAGCCGGATCGTGACCATTATCAACACCCTGATGAAACTGAATCCAGTGGCGATCTTCGCTGCCCTCGTTTTACACGTGACAATCGGGCTGATCTGGTATTCCCCATCCGTCTTTGGCAAGACTTGGAGTAATTTGAGAGGCGGTACCGTTAATCCCGGTTTCGGTAAGCTGTTACTGGGTATGGCCGCGCACGTAGTCTATACCATTGTGCTGGCTTTGTTTATAAAGACGGCGAATGCTTCGACGGTTCTGGATGGATTTCTTGTCGGTATGCTGGTGGCTGTGGGATTTATCGGCACGATATTTGTCAGCGAACTGTTATATGGGAAACTTCCGCTGAAATTATTCCTGATCAAATTTAGCGATGAATTTGTGTCACTTACCTCCGCCGGGATCCTTCTGGCATTGTGGAGGTAAAAATTTTTGGATTGGTGTAGGTGTAAGATTATAGCCGACAGATCCAGGAGGGAGAAATTGACTTTAGATTTACTGACCGGCCTACCTTTCCGTGACGAATTCTATCCACGGTTGAACGCAGAGATCGACCGTTACACCCGAGATCAGACCCCTTTCTGCATGGCCTGGCTGAACATTGACCAGTTCAAAACCGTCAATGACACATACGGCCATTCAGTTGGTGACAGTATTATGAAAGCACTGGCGCAGATCATCCATCAGGCAACCAGTCCATCCGGGTTTGCCTGCCATTATGGGGGTGACAACTTCGCGTTGATTTTCCCCGGCTGCTCCCTTGCAAAAGGAATTGAAATAACCGAAAAGATCTGCAAGACGGTGGACGAAAACACATTTGACCAGGGCCTCCACATATCCGTCCGCATCGGGGTGGACGAATACCACGGCGGCACGTGGGAAGATCTATTTACCGAAGTGGACCAATATGTGTATAAGGCGAAGCTTCAGGGCGGGAACCGCGTATGTCACCGGGACATATAAATGGTCAAGATGTAGTCGATCTTGACCACACCACCTCATTAAGGGGAATCCATGAATCTCAAGAATAAATTTATGAATTTCTTTCATCCCCATAATGGCTTTCTTGGCTTATCGCCGTATGGTGTCCTCCTCAAGCGAATAAATAAAGAAATTGATCGCTACAAACGTGATCAGACTCCTTTCTGTCTGGCTTGTGTTCAAATTGAAAACATAAAACAAATTTATGACATGTATAGCCTCGGAGTCGGCGAAGAGGTGCAAAAAGAGGTGGTGGAAATTATAGGAAAGTTTGTTGGACCAAATAGTCTAACCTGTATAAGACTTGATGGCGAATTTATTCTTTTTTTCCCCCGCTGTTCCCTCGTAGAGGGGATCGAATTAGTCGAAAAGATCAAAAAGACCGTGGACGAACACAAATTTGACTATGATATCCATCTTACTGTCAGCATAGGGGTGGATGAGTACCACGGCGGCACGAGGGAAGATTTTTTTGCCGAAGTGGACAAATACGCGTATATGGCGAAACATGATGGCAGGAACCGCGTCTGTCACCGGGAAAACTAATCAAATATCCGGATGGCAGCCGCCTGACCGCCATCCGGATCATCCATTAATTGATCGGGATTACTTCAGGTCAAACCGGTCCAGGTTCATCACCTTATTCCAGGCGGCCACAAAATCGGTAACGAATTTTCCAGCGGCATCTTCGCTGGCGTACACTTCAGCCAGCGCCCTGAGCTGCGAATTGGACCCGAAGACCAGGTCAACGCGCGTGCCGGTCCATTTGAGGTCGCCGGTCACCCGGTCGCGGCCCTCAAACACGTCAGAATCCGCGGATGCCGGTTTCCACGCGGTGCGCATATCGAGCAGGTTGACGAAGAAGTCGTTGGTCAGGGCTTCCGGCCGTTTGGTGAATACACCGTGCTTAGAGCCGCCATGGTTGGCGTTCAGCACCCGCAGGCCGCCGATGAGCACGGTCATCTCGGGGGCGGTGAGAGTCAACAACTGCGCCCGGTCGATCAGCATTTCCTCGTCTGAAACCGAGTACCGGGCTTTGCGGTAGTTGCGGAACCCGTCCGCCTTTGGTTCCAGCACCCCGAAGGAAGCGGCATCCGTCTGTACCTGTGAGGCATCCATGCGCCCCGGTGTGAAGGGGACAGTCACAGTAACGCCGGCTTTTTTCGCTGCCTGTTCAACCGCCGCGCATCCGGCCAGTACGATCAGGTCCGCCAGTGAGATCTTCTTTCCGTCGGTGCGCGATTTATTGAAATCCACCTGTATGCCTTCCAGAACCTTGAGGACTTTGGCGAGCTGTTGGGGCTGGTTGACCTCCCAGTCCTTCTGCGGAGCCAGCCGGATGCGCGCGCCATTGGCGCCGCCGCGCTTGTCTGATCCGCGGAACGTGGACGCCGACGCCCAGGCGGTGGATACCAGCTCGGGAATCGTCAGGCCTGATGCCAGAACCTTGCCTTTCAGCAGG
>CAYQTY010000165.1:0-2666 GCA_964420535.1 uncultured Leptolinea sp.
AACATTCACCCTGACGGCCGGGTGTATGCCGTAGTCTTCGCCTGGGAAGATACCAACCGTGACGGCTATTACGATGATGACGAACATGCCATGCCGAATGTCACCATAGCCCACCCGTTGACACTCAGCGTTACCTCAGCCACCGATGACCGCGGCGTGGCGGAAGCGATTGAATATAAAGCCGGTTGCCCCTGTGACTGCTGGCAGGGATCCTATGTGGAAGTGCTTACCCCCAACGGGTATGTAGGCACGCGGGAGACCAAACAGTCTATTACCGGAGAAAACCAGACCTTGATGTTCGGATTTGCCCGGACGAATTAGAAAGATGATCGAACTTATGTTGCCATCAAAAACCATACTCTCTTTTTATTCAGGCGATTTGAAAAACAGCAACCGGAAACTTGAGGATATCTGGAAATTCAACGATGATGAACTGGAAGGGTATCACACATATATTCAATGGATTTTCCCCCTGGAAGAACCAAGCGCGATCAACTTTGCCGCACCCGTTTTAGATAAAGCCGTTATTCAAGAATTTCGAAAATCACCGGAATTAAAGGCAAAATTATTGACTTCATTTAAAATGATGCTAAAGTTCTACGGGCTCCAGGTCATCGAAAATGGCAGCGATGTGACAATAGAAAAAAGCGGGGATTATGCCGTAAAGAAAGAAAACTGGATCAGCCACCGAAACCATAATTATTTACGCATTACGCGGATTTTGACATCCTTGCGGTTGCTCGGACTGGAGAATTATTCCAGGGCATTTTTTACATGTCTGGAACGGATATATGAAGAAGAATCATATGAGATAGGTGAAGAAACATTTTCGTACTGGAAAAACTCTCAATAACCGGTCCAGGTTTAATCTAAAATTTGAATAACTCGTTTAAACACCCGGGATCTGAAGAGACTTTTATTATCAAACTTTCTTTTCTTGGTTTTTTCAAGCCTTATTGTTTGACGCCTACCAGTTCGACGGCATCAATTTCATTCCACCCCCATCCGTTGACACGCTGGTCCAGAGTGACGCGAACTTTACTCACCGGTTTACCGAAACCCGTATCAACGGTTACGGTCATCAAATCCGGGCAATCTTTCACTCTTTCCGGATACCCCTCCCATATGACATACCGCTCTCCATCTTCGGTGAAGACAGCCACTTCTGTCACCTGTGACGGATTGTAATTCTGATAAATATTAACTTCGACCGGAATGACTGCTTCTGCATACTCCAGTTCGATCCACTCAATCGTATCCTGGTCAGCGGCAGCCCAGGCTGTGGCGCTGTCCGCACAGGTAAAGGTATCGGGCTTACCGGCCGCCTGCATGGCGGACCATTTATCCTCCAAAAATTCCGAACTGGCAGCCGCCTTCACCGCCCACTGACGGACCTCGCCAGGTCGCGCAGTCGGAAGGAAATCGTCTATATTTACGAGTGTTGGCGTTGGAGCAGGCGTTCCTGTCAGGGATAATTGTTTTGTTGGCTTCATGGAAGGATCACTGTTCTGTAAAAACGCGGGCAGTTCACCTTTCTGGAATACACAACCTGCCGTCAATAGAAAGACGGTAAAAATAAACATGCGATCAGGCAGCCGGGTGGTTTTCATAAATTGACCAATTCCATCAGGCTACGGTTTTATCACACTTTCCCCAATAGGGAAACGTGCGAACCAGGATCGGGGTGATTGGTTATTCCGCCGGAATAAACGCCAGCCCGGCCATACCTGTCAGCCGCCCATTCAGGAAAAATCCACTCATCCGGTCGCCATTCGGCGCGTACCATTCATACGATGACTTGATCACATCATCCGCGTGATAGGATTCGCGCAGAAATCCAGGCGATTTTAAAAGATTCGCCATGTCGGCGTACTGAATAACCTTATCTTTTTTATAGATGGCATCCAGTTTGTCATAGTTGGCCTTGGTCACGGTATCCAGTTTGTAATCTTTGGGATACGCGCTTGCCGGCGCGATGGACTTTTTGTACACTATGCCGTTCGTCAAAACGCCGATATAAGCCTTCATGCCGTCAGGGAATTCGTAAATATAGGTGTCTTTATGGTCCGGGCGGGGCTTGAAGTTTTCGGTGCTTTTCTTTCCCTTTAACCCGATGAGTCCGTCAAGCTCGGTTTGTTTCGTTTTGTTGATCACCACGTTGACAAATCCCTGGTAGTTCTTGCCGGCCATCCAGCCTGAGTAATTTGTGGGCGCCGGTTTACCCGCTGCCGGATTTGACCCGCTTGATGAGGCAGCCGTCGCTTTGGGTGCTGCCGCTGGAGCAGCAGCCGTGTCGCTGGTTCCCACCAGTTCAACGGCATCTATTTCATCCCAGCCCCATCCCATGATGCGCTGATCGACCGTGATCCGCAATTTATTCACCTTGATCATCTTTGTAAGCTCTATCGTGATGGTCATTTGATCCGGGCAATACTCCGTCAAAACAGGGTCACCCTCCCAGACGACATATTTCTTTCCGTCGGTCGCGATCATCTGAACTTCCACAACCTGTGACGGATTGTAATTCTGGAAGATATTGATCTCTGTTGGCACCACCGGGGTTTCGTAGGTGAGTTCAATCCATTCTTTGGTGTTGCTGCCGTACGAAGCCCACGCGTTGACGTTGTCACCGCATTCAGTCACATCGGGTTCTCCGGTCGCCTGAG
>CAYQTY010000165.1:2676-5575 GCA_964420535.1 uncultured Leptolinea sp.
CGTATTGTGAGCTGGCTCGGGCGGAAACAGCCCACTGGCGCAATTCACCGGGGCGGGCTGTGGGATTAATGAACCCGGCACTGTTTTCCGTGTCCATACTCTTCGGTGCGATGCCAGGCTCAGCCGGAGCTTCTTCCGAAGACTCTTCTGGAACATCTTCTGCCTGTTCTTCCGTAACCGGCTCCGGCTCCAGCCCGAAATTGGGGTCAGGGTCAAAGAATTTCACCGTACCAAGGACAGCATCAAAGACTGGAGAGAGGTCGTTCCACTTTTCTGACGGAGAAAAACCCATCATGGTAAATTGCTGTTCGTCTGTCACCATAGCGACGACCATTTTTCCCTTTACATCGGTACCTTCATAACTGCCGGAGATATCAGCCGAAAAACCTTCCACACCTGCCACTTTCATGGTCTTTGGTTTCCCTACCTGTAAATCGCCGCTCTGTTCGGAGACCTTTTCCATCAGCGATTTGTTCGTGGTGCCCTTGATGGTCAAACCGCCCATGACGATGATACCGGGGCCCACCTTTTCATCTCCGCCGGGAGCGACCATGTTGACGATCCCGATCACGTCTTTGAAATCATAATCCTTCGCCTTGCGGATGGAGAAACCGCCGCCTTTACTGCTGTACTCATCACCCAGATATTTATCCGAAGCACCATCCGATGTTTTTTCACCGCCAAAGAGAGAGCAGGCCAATACCAATAGCATTAAGCCCGATACCATCCCGAAGAAACGTTTTCTGTTTGATCTCATCTTGCCCTCCATGAACGTAACGCTCTATTGATTGGCCAATGAAAGGATGCTTTCACCCAGCCGTATCAGCCGTTCCAGGTCTTCCGGCTTATCCATGCGGTGTCCTTTGATCGTTATCTCCAAACCCGATGGTTTCATCATGATCAACGGCCGGTTCTTGTCCGGCCAATCGGATAACTGCCTTAGTATGGAAGACCGGGGCAATACTTCCGTATCCAGGCGTTCATCCGCCAGGCATATATAGTCAGTGGACAGGCCGGGGGGATTCGGGTTTATCTCCCGCAGGCCGGCGTATTCCGGAGGGAGGAACAATCCGGGTGAACCGCCGGATAACCGCGGCCCGACTAACAGGGTATATCCGGGAGATGTATCCCAATCCGCCGAGAAACGCGTATCACTTTGGATATTGGATGATCCTGAATCATCCACCTGACCGATTGACTCTGACCGCGCTACCAGTACCCAATTCTTCGCGGATAGCTTTGTCCCCCAGGCGAGCCTTTCAGAGATGTTGGTATAAGTCCATCCACGTTGAAGGGCCATTTCGCGGATCGCATTCTGATTCCGGGCTTTCGCCTGATGGGTAAAGAAGAAAATCGCAGCAACCACGACGCCGGTAACGCCCACTACTATAAGGCTGGAAGTAAGATCATCCATTTTCACCCCTCCACAATCACTCCATCATCAGAAAAAGAAATACCAGAAACATACAAACCGGAATTCCGAAGAAAGCCGCCATAATTAAGACCAGCAGTCGTGAGTCCAGATGCAGCATGTGCGACGGCTTTCCGGACTGAATCGGAACATCAAAATGAGGCAGGTTGGCTTCGTGCAATTCATCCGCCATCGCTTCCAATGACGACACCCATCGGTTGACGGTATCCTGGTCGATCACCCCCGGGGTAGCGCCGGGTGTTTCATACAGGTGAAAGGTCAATTCACCCGGAGTCAACTCCACCTGCCGGTAAACCGCCCAATCGGCTCCCTCTTTCATTAATACCCGGATGGCTTTAGCCGCCCTCACACCTTCCAGAAACTCTCCCAGCCAGGGGGTTTCTGCCGGATAGAATGCGAGGTCTTCCAGACCCGGAACCCCGGAATTAACCGGTTGTGTTAGTAATACCCCTGTCATTTGTGGAGGAATTGAACCGCGTCGAAAGACCCTCAAATGCGCGTTCACAGGAATCGCAATCTGTATATCCAGGGCTGGACCCTTAAAAACATAGACGTTGATAGCATGCGTGCCGAATTTGCGGGAGTAATGCCGGCCATTGATCATGAACATCCGACCGGTGAAGCCTAAAGGTGTGAAAATCTCATCCCATTGCTGAGCGTTTCGTGAGACTTTCAGATAATAAAAGAGCAAAGGAACCACACTGATTATCAGGATGGATGCGGTGATGATCAAAATGGGCATAGGGGAGGATGAAGTCATCAGGATCCTTTTATAAAACAAATTTCACAAAATTCCGGAAGGGTAAAAATCAGGAAGAAACAGGGAATCAATCCGTCCAGGCAAATAGCCGTTTTACGAACAATTTACTCTGGCAAATCAAAGTCCCGCGATTCCCGCACGGATTACTCCCTCCAGTTCAGTGGGTGCAGGTACATATATGTATGTAAGAATAGAAGTTTATAGAAACTTTGTCAGCAGCGTTGGAAGGAGATGTATATTGCGATATATAAATTATAAGAAAATCAGCGGAAAAACCAACCGGTGATTCTTTTTCCGCCGTTATTGGCCGTAGGCTCGATCGTACCAATCCGGATTTTGTGCCACCCAGCCTTCTTTACCTTCGCTAAAACTCACCTTGATTTTCCACCATGTCAATTTATCGGCGTTTTCCGGGCCTCCGGTGATTTCAATATACTCGCCGGCTTCCAGCATGGTGACAATTCCCGCTGTTTTGGACGGCTTCTCCCGCACATTCAGGGGTGGGGTACCGCCTTCTTCTGTTATCAGGTACACATCTCCCACTCGAAACGCCAGGGCGTTGGCAGCTTTCCCGTCTTTCAGCGTATACATTCCAGCCAGCGGAAGCTGTCCGCCCGGTGTGCCCACCAGCTTCTTGCGCCATTCATCATCCGTCAGCCGGTTGGAGCGCGGTTGGATGAATTCATAATACGTAAAGATGCCGCCCT
>CAYQTY010000165.1:5585-7673 GCA_964420535.1 uncultured Leptolinea sp.
TTTTTTGTTTATGGGAACAATCACATATATACGGTCAATCCGGCCGACGCCGGCTTCCAACACATCATTCTCATAACCGGATACCGCGGCGATCACCGGAACAGGCGGCATTTCCATGTTAGACCCCATGGCGAGTGCCTGGCTTTCAACCGTTCCCAGCCGGGAGAAAATGGCATAGCGATCTTCTTCGGTCAGTTCTTCACCGCGCAATTCTTTTACGGCTATGTCACCCAGCTTGATGAATTGAGCCGCAAGCACGTTCATGCCGCTGATCATCATGTCGAGAGGAAGGCTTCCATCAGATGGATCACCCCCGGAATACTCGCGGGCCATCAACCCTTCGCCCAACGCCTGTGAGATATACCCCAACCGGTAAAACACATTCGGATTGGCTTCCACATAGCCCGGCGGCGGCGGTGAACTGGGAGGTCCGCCCCCGCCCAATCCTTCCGCCATTTTGGTATACAGCACCGTATCATGTTTCAATTCCGCCCAACTGCCCAGAGCGCTGTTGACCTCACGATTCCGCCATACACCCGTTTGCATCACCGGTGGATAGGCTTCACCTTTGGGCTTTACCTGCGATGTGAACGAATATAGCCAACCGGAGTAAAACGTCCCCAGCCAGTCTGACTGCTGTAAGGCCTGGACTTTTTCCGTCAGCATCTCCATTTGCGGCAAATAATTCTCATATTTTTCTTCACCGGCTGTTTGCTGGGTTTCCAGCGCAACATCAGACCCGAATACCGCCATCAGGTCCAACCCGGACGGGAATTTGCGGGGATTGTCCGGCGTGCCAACCTTGTCATAGATCAGGTTCTGAAAGATCATCGCGTCCAGCGTGAAGCGTTGGCCCATCATGCGCCAGCTGCGTTCCTTCTCCAATAATTTCGTTGTATTCTCAAAGGCAGAATTGATCTGTGACTGCGGCAATCGGTCGATATTTGTTAGAAACGATGTCCATGTTTCATTGTTAGCCAGGTCTTCGAGACTGGCATCCATTCCAAACACCGAGTCCATCAATACGGCCAGTTCAACCGGGCCGCCATCATCGGTCGGGCCAATGACAAAAGTCAGGGTTTCCATCAATCGTAAATACCGGTTCCAGGTTTTACCGTCCGCTCGCATCGCGCGGGTGATGATCAATGGCGCCCGGGAAGGTTCCGGTGTGTTATTAAATTTAAAATAGACACGGCCAACCCAGGTCATGGCTCTGAAATAGTTTTCCAGTTCGGGATCACCTGCATAATGGCTCACCGGTTTGTAAACCCCGTAATCGTCGATGAAATCGGGGATCAGGGCAGATCTATCCCGCCCGGCCGCGTTGCGGATTTGTTCAATTTGAGGTTGAACACGCTCTTTCATATTTTGCGGCAAGTCTGCTTGCGGATCGAATAATACCAGCGCTACCGCCAGATAATCCTGCGCGAGTTGAGCGTCTTCCTCTATGGAAGTACCTTTTAATGCTGATAAATTCCGGGTGACTTCGTCATAAGCCGCCCTGACGATCTCAGCCGCTTCGTAGATCAGCGATGATTTTTCCAGTTGCTTCAACAACGCGTCAAAATTGACGTGCAGCGCGTGGAACGCCGCGTCGGTAGTCAGGTAATAGGGTTGGCCGTACACCTCACCAACCCGCTTCCGGATATTAGAAAATTGTTCGTCACCGGTACGCAGAACCACAAAGCCATTTTTAGAGAGGAATGATTTCTGTTCCCGGGTGAATCCTTCCATCACTTCCGGTTTTCAATCATCTCCAGGTTGATTGGAAGTTCATCACCCTGCTTTACGTAGGCTGCCTCTTCCCATTCTTTCAGCGTGGATGTGCCGAAAGACTTAAAGTTCGCCGTTGCAGGTTCAACACCCACCAGTGCCAGCAGTTGACTGCAAATTATCCAACCAGATACGCCTACCAGAAATGACTTCTTTTTCATGCGAACTCCAGCAGAGGGAACGAAAATCACATCAGGTACTAATTTCCACCACTACCTTAATTTTAGCGATTTTTTGACTTCTGTCTAATCTGTAAACACACACTACCGTCCGGGGAAAATCCGGACGGTAGTGTGATGGATGTATAGATGGGCA
>CAYQTY010000166.1:0-7649 GCA_964420535.1 uncultured Leptolinea sp.
CCGTTTGTTTGATCTTTTCCTCATCGGTCAAATCAGCTTGCGGAGATACTGCGTTTCGGACACAGGCGAGGGATACCAGACAGAAAATAAATAAAAGAAGCACACTCCTATTCTTTAATTGCATCTGCTATCCTCCCATTAATGGCATTGCTTTTCCACCCATCAGATGAATATGAATATGGTGAACTGACTGACCAGAATCCGGTCCGGTGTTGACTACCAGACGGTAACCGGATTCAGATATACCCGAATCGCCAGCTAACTTTTGGGCTGTGATAATCAAATCGCCCATCAGTTCTTTGTCAACGGCTGTAATGGAATTAATCGACTCAAGATGTTTATTCGGAACGACCAGAATATGGATTGGGGCTCTGGGGAAACGGTCGCGAAATGCTGTGACTGTTTCATCCTGAAAAACTATATCCCCGGGAAGTCTACCGGCGATGATCTCACAAAAAATGCAGGGAGCTGCCATGTGAAGTTCCTTGTCTTGATTTGCCATTATTGTGCTGCGGCGGCTGGAATTTCTCCCGTCTTTGATTTGCAGACAATGTCGTAATACGCCAGTTCATCAGCTTTGGTTTCCAGCGCTTTCGCAGCTGCGTCATTTCCTGTAAGGCGGACCTCATCCAGACGGTAATAGGCATCTGTGTCCCAGTAGCGGGGGATGGTCATTAGCGGATCGCCGGCGAAGCCCTCCGGTGTATAGCCGGGTCGCTGTGGGTCCATTTCATCCGCGAGTGGGATCCAGTTATACATAATCGGCCCACGCGGAACGACAGAAAAACCAACCTGGAAACCGGCTTCCCGCGCTATTTGAGCGGATAGCTGCGAGAAGGTGCCGCCGGGCCAGATATAGGCTACCGGTTTTACACCAAGGTCACGCAGCATACCATCCATCGAGCCTTGAAGTTCACCGCGTAAGAAGGTTTCTTCATTTTGGAAGTAGTTATGAACAACGCCGTGCGCCTGGTAATCCACATACCCGGCGGCGATCAAATTGCGTTGCTCATTGATAAGGTCCTGGGTATTCTCTTTGAAACTGATCCAGGAATTGATTACCGGCCAACCCCATTTGTCATAATAATCTTTAAATTTCTGGTCAAAATAGGGTTGGTGGTGGCGGTCATCCACAATCAATAGAACCGAACGCGACGGTATTTTCGCGTTGGTATACATAAAGTCAACAAATTGCTGCATGCGAATCGCTTCAAATTTCTGATCATGAAGTGATTTCATTAATGCTTTGAAATCCGTCATGGTGATGTCATTATCTTTCGCAGCGTCACCGTCAGAAATTCCATGGAACATGATCGCCATCACAACCGTGCCTGGCGTGCTTTTATTGGGATCCCAACGGTTCTTTATATAGGTGCACACGTCTGTTTCATATTGACGGGGTATATCCAGCGGTTTCAGGAATTCAGACCGGTAGATTGCCGGCAACGGCGGCGGGGTAATATTGGGATCTGCTGTGGGTGCGGGTGTTTCAGTCGGGGGCGCAGGCGTGGCTGTTGCTGTGGGAACGCCGTAGGTCGCTGTGAGCAGCGCGTTTTCGAATTGTTTGGTAAGGTCAACCTGGGGTTGCGCGGATACAGTATTAAATGAGCCACCGCAGGCGGGGAGGAGCATAGTTGCCAATAGGCTCAGGCTCCAAAGAATCCGTCTGCGGTGGTTTTTTGAAATTTGTGTGGTCATGTGCTGAATTCTACCAGCAAGTGATACCACACAAAAGTACAGTTATCAGGCTTCGGCCTGTTCTCCGCGGATGAAGGCTTCCGTCATTTCGCGGCAGACGCTGTCACGGAACTGTTTCGGAGGAGTTTTCATGAAGTAGGAGGAGGGGCCGATGACAGGTCCGGCCATACCGCGATCAATGGCGATCTTGGCGCAGCGGACGGCATCCATAACTACACCGGCGGAGTTGGGGGAATCCCATACTTCCAGCTTGGTCTCAAGGTTGAGAGGAACCTCACCAAAAGTAGTTCCTTCCATGCGGATGTAGCACCACTTGCGGTCGGTCAACCACGGCACGTAGTCGCTAGGACCGACGTGGATGGCTTCTTCCGGCAACGGGGTGGGGAGCTGGCTCTGTACGGAACCGGTCTTGGAGATTTTCTTGGATTCCAGGCGTTCGCGTTCGAGCATGTTCATGAAATCGGTATTGCCGCCGAAGTTCAACTGGTAGGTGCGTTCCAGTTTGACACCGCGGTCAACGAACAGGCTGGTAAGCGTGCGATGGACGATGGTAGCACCAACCTGGCTCTTGATGTCATCGCCGATGATAGGCAGTCCGCGCTGTTTGAAGCGATCACCCCAGTAGTCAGAGCTGGCGATGAACACAGGGATACAGTTGACCATAGCGCAGCCGGCATCGAGGATCTGCTCGGCGTACCATTTGGTAGCCATCTCGGAACCAACAGGCAGATAGCTGACGACCACATCGGTCTTGGTGTCTTTGAGGATCTTCACAATGTCGGCGGTGGGGCCGGGGGCTTTGGTCAGGATCTGGGACAGATACTTGCCAAGTCCGTCATGGGTCATACCGCGATGAACGGGAACGTTCAGGTTGGGGACATCAGAGAATTTGTAGGTATTGTTAGGGTAGGCGAAGATGGCTTCAGAGAGATCCTTGCCCACTTTGGTGTCTACTACATCAAAAGCCGCGGTGAATTCAATATCGTTGATGTGGTATCCACCCAGGTTGACGTGCATCAATCCGGGGACGCGTTCGTTCTCTTTGGCATTTCGGTAGAACTGCACACCCTGTACAAAGGAAGACGCACAGTTACCTACACCAATGATCGCGACACGAACTTTTTTGTTGTTGGCCATTAGTCAATGCTCCTTATAAATGGATTCATTCAGTTACAGATTGTTGTGTCGAGATGATTATAGTATTCACCATTAAATTGAACAATGGATTGATCGATTCTTATCAAACAGTTGATTGACAACAGGTTTGAAATATCCTATTATCAATCAAACAGTTGTTGGAGATGAAATATGGATAACGAAGTGAAGAAGTCCCCGGTCAGAAAAGATGAGCTGATCGTTTCTGCTTTTGACATAATCGCCCGACAGGGTTTTGAGGGATTACGGGTTAGGGATGTGGCGAAAGAAGTAGGGATCAACCCTGCTACCATGTATTATTACTTCCCAACCAAAGAAGCATTGATCGAATGTGTGATTGATTATGTGTTTGAAAGAATGGAAGTATTTATTGAAGAAGCTCCGGGAACTCCGAAAGAGCAGCTTCATGCTCATCTGATGCGGTTGGCGCGCAAAATGCGTGACAATCCCGGGTTGTTTGCTGTTTATTCAGAGATGCAATTGCGATGCGGAAGAAGCTCAACCCCGGATAAATTCCTTCAATATGAGGCAATATGGAGCAAGAAACTGGAATCATTGTTATTTACCGGTATCAGGCAGGGATACTGGCCGAATTACCTGGATCCGGAGCAGGTTGCGGGGACAATAATTCTATTAATACAAGGTGCCGGATTACGGGCTAATCACTCAACCCGGCGAATAGATAATTCTATAAACCAACTAGAACGATGGCTTTCGGGCCGCTATTAATGCTCCATCAAGCACTGGATTAATTTTTGGATAAATTTAGTATAAAAAATATCATTAGCCACTTTAAATTTAATATTAAAGTACGATACTTAGAGATATATAGAAAACCGCTATTAACGCTGGTAATTTATTTATTATGATGGATGGCGATACTTGAAAAAAACTACACGATCCATTAAATGGTTCATAAGTTTTGCTTCAATTTTCATCATTATTACCATATCTGGCTATGCAAATGATCGGCTTTCTTCTGTGATCTCCAAACAGGATAGCCAATATCTTGATACTTTTGAACACTATGTCACTACCAAGCTAGTGCAACAAGCGTATCAGGTATGGGAAGATGGCGCCCGATTGGAAGTTAGTCTGGATTCGAATAAAGTCGGGATCGGAGCAAAATCCTTGCGAGTTGATGTCATTAGCCCCAACCCAATGGATAATGTCACCTCAGGATCTTTGTACCATTCCCTGCCATTAAACCGGCGGGATTGGTCAAATTCATCCGGGTTTCGATTCTGGATCAGCAATCCATCTAGAGACAGCCTCTGGTTGACATTCAATTTTAAAGAATCATATAACGAGTACTGGGCTGTAACCCCTGGTGCCCCATTCTTAATTAATAATGGAAATTCCTCATTTATACAGTTGGAATGCCAGTCTGGGAACCTGGTTATTCCTTCTGAATTTGTAGGTTGGGTGACTATCCCCATTGAAAGCTTCTCTGTTCCCGAATGGAATACCGCCAGGGGCGATAAGCAGCTTCAATTATCGTCCATTGAATCTTATGCGCTGGGAGTGACCGTTCAAAACGATTACCCCCGGACATTTTTTCTTGATAACATCGAAGTCCTGTCACCCGGGTTTGTAATTCCTGTCATCAATGGTGTGAAAGAGATTGAAATACCATCTTCCGGTGAACTTCTAAATAAATTCCAACTGATCGATCGTACAAAGGGAAATGGACAATCCGTGGAGTGGAATGTGGAGGCAAGTAATAATCCGGACCTATCAATAACTCAAGAAGGATCATTGATCGTACCTTCTACGGCCAAAGCCGGTTTTGTTACCATCACTGCTTCAACCATATCAACCGGTCAAGTCATTATTATTTCTGAAAAAATCCAAATTACAGGTGGAGCTTTTCCAATTGCCGAGGATCAATCATTGGATGCCTCATATGATATTGTTCCTATGCCAACCAAATCTGAGTATGAAAAGTTCGCCAGCGATTTTGAAAAATGGGCGATGGACTACCGGCCTATATTTGTCATAATTTCAGTCAGTCTGGTTGTGTTGTTTATATTTCTCCTATCCCGATTCCAGAATAAATTGAAATAGGACTGTAGATACAATGTTGGGATCCCCCTTCGATCTACGACTAATCGCTGAAAAGATGGCTTTGCTGGTAGTCATCCTGAGCGTGATCCTTATATTCGCGAATTTGGCGCATCGAAACCGCAGATACCTGAAATACTTCATCGGTTTTGCCATATTGATCCAGACCGTTTATATGATCTGGCGTGCGCTTTTTACCATCCCTACGTTTAATGCATTTACTCTATTTTTCGGTGGAATGCTTTTCCTGGCGGAATTGTTGGCGCTTTTACAGTCGACTACTCACCGGGTTATGTTCCTGAAAGATTTCACTCCGGTTGTAAAAACTCTAAACCATCTTGATGTTCTCCCAACTGTCGACATATTAATTGCCACATACAACGAGCCGGTGAGCATTCTCCGAAATACTGTAGCGGCCGCCACCAGTCAAAAATATCCAAAAGACAAATATAAAGTCTATATTTGTGACGATGGATGCCGGGAGGAAGTGCGTCAATTGGCGGAGGAATATGGGGCCGTCTGGGCGATCCGTGACAAACATACGCACGCAAAAGCGGGTAACCTGAACAATTGCCTTCAGAATTACGCGAATGGTGAACTTTTTGCCGTTCTGGACGCCGATATGATCACAAAATCCACATTCCTTGAAAGAATGGTTGGATATTTTGATGATCCCAAAATGGCTCTCGTTCAAGCTCCGCAGGTTTTCTATAATCCGGATCCGTTTCAGAACAACTTGAAATTATTTGAAACGATACCCAATGAGCAGGACTTCTTTATGCGAGAAGTTCTGGAACGCAGGGCTATGTTCAATGCGGTTCTTAATGTTGGCAGTAATGCTATCTTCCGCCGTTCGGCCATTGAAGCTATAGGGTGGATCCCGGTAGGTACGATCACGGAAGATATGGCCACCAGCATGTTGTTACAGGCGAGAGGGTACAACACTGCTTTTGTCAACGAAAATCTGGCTATGGGACTCTCTCCGGATTATTTTGCCGATTATGTTGTTCAGCGAGACCGCTGGTGCCGGGGCAATATCCAGGTGATGAAAAAATGGAACCCATTGAAATTGCCCGGTTTGACATTTATGCAGCGGTTGATCTATCTCGATGGGGTGATGTACTGGTTCTTTGGGCTTCAGAAACTGGTTTACTACATCGGACCAATGCTTTTCCTGTTATTCGGTATCCCGATCTATTATTCCGATGTTTTTACCATGTTGTTGTTCTTCGTTCCCACGTACTATTCGGCATCGTTGATTTTCACGTTATTTGGACATAAAAGCCGGACATACACATGGGCCCATATTTATGAATCGGCATTGGCCCCGTATTTATCCATTTCAGCCCTGTCAGAATTATTGTTTTCCAACAAAATAAAGTTTTCTGTAACGCCTAAAGGGAAGTCTGCTTCTCACACCTATTTCGCGTTCAGGGTGGCGCTGCCCCATATTGTTCTGGCAATCCTCAGTGTGATTTCACTGGCGATAGGCATCAATAAGATGTTGACTGATGTGAACTACATGATGCCCGTGTATCTGGTTAACCTCTTCTGGTTGATCTACAATATGCTGGGTATATTTGTAGCCATTTTTGTTTGTTTTGAAAAACAGCGTTTTCGGGCGGCCGAGCGGTTTTCCATTAAAGACCGGCTGTTTCTCCAATTGCCCGATGGTTCAGGCGTGTATGTGGATTTGTTGGATATATCTGTTGCCGGATGCGCTGTCTCACCGGTAGAGCCTCTCGCAGATCCTGATTCCTTCTCGGGGCAAAAAATGACTCTGGTTTTCCCGGATGCCTATTTCAACATACCCTGTGTATTCTTAAGAAGCCGTTCGTGGGGAAGAAAGTTTATCTTAACTTTTAGCGATCTATCCACTTCACAATACTCAACTCTCGTCAATTTCATATTTGACAGGCAAATGAATGGATTCGGAGAATTCAGTAAGGAAAACATTTTTACCATTATGAAGACCAAAGTTCTCAAATAGAAACGTACCTTTTATGCAAAAAATAAGTGACTGGCTGCGATTGGTGGTGTTTCTTGTCTTCTTGATGCCAGTCACAGGTTGCGCCAACATATTTCAACCTGACATACCAATTAGTCTGATGTCAAATCCTGACAAGATGGCTTATGACTATTTTTCGATTCGGGGAGTAAACATCGGCAATGCGTTGGATGCCCCGGAACCAGGTCAGTGGGGAGTACAAATCAAACCAGTCTACTTTCAAGCTATCAAGGAGGCTGGTTTTAATACGGTTCGTGTACCCATACGGTTTTCCGCGCATACAGGTAATAAACCGCCCTATTCCATCGATGATGATTTTCTCAAAATAATTCAGGAAACTGCAAAAAACGGGCTGGATGCCGAACTTATTGTCATTCTTGATTTTCATCATTTTGACGAAGTTATGGTTGACCCAGATAAAAATGAA
This sequence comes from uncultured Leptolinea sp., assembly GCA_964420535.1. Lineage (GTDB taxonomy): Bacteria > Chloroflexota > Anaerolineae > Anaerolineales > Anaerolineaceae > Leptolinea. The sequence goes on from CAYQTY010000166.1 coordinate 7,353, forward strand.
GAAAAGCTGCTTTCACTGTGGAATCAGATCAGTTATCCGAGAGGTTATATTTCGAAATATTAAACGAACCATCAGGGGATCTCAACGCGGATAGGTGGAATAGCCTGTCCGCCCGAATCATTTCTGTAATCCGGAAGAACGATCCGCATAGAAAAATCATTGTTGACGCGGCTGAATTCTCTAATTCAACGGCAGTATCGTCCCTTAATCTTCCGTCAGACAAGAACTTGATAGTGACATTTCATTTTTATGATCCCTTCGAATTTACACACCAGGGCGCCGATTGGGTAAACGGAT
>CAYQTY010000167.1:0-7551 GCA_964420535.1 uncultured Leptolinea sp.
ACCAGCGCGGTGGATACCGCCACCGAAGCGCAGATCCGTGAAGCTTTCTATCACAATCTGGCAGATACCACCGTCTTTATTATTGCCCAGCGCATCAGCTCGGTGCGCGGCGCAGACAAGATCATTGTGCTTGACGAAGGTACCGTTGCCGGCATGGGTACCCACAAAGAGTTATTGCAGCAAAATGATATTTACCAGGAAATCCTCGCTTCACAGCGCGAAGGGATTATGTCAAATGCCTGAAGAAAAAAGAGAATCACCCCGAATTCAAAATACCGGCCCACGCGGCGGCGGCCCGGGCGGCCCCATGCGCGCGTTTGAAAAACCGAAGAACGCCGGTAAAACCATCCGGCGTTTGCTGGGCTATCTCAATAACCGCATCGTTTCGCTGGTTGTGGTCTTCATATTGATGATGATCAGCTCGGCTGGCATGCTGGCCGGGAACTACTTTCTCAAACCGATCATCAATAATTACATTCTCCCGGGAGATTTGAAGGGGCTAGCATCTTCATTGATGCTTCTGGGCGGAATCTACCTGGTGTCCATCTTTGCCGCTTACTTTCAGAACCGCATCATGATGCAAACCGCTCAACAGACGGTGAACACCCTCAGGCGTGAATTGTTCACTAAAATGCAGGAGCTGCCACTGAAGTATTTCGATACCAAGTCGCATGGCGAGCTGATGAGCCGCTTCACCAATGATATTGACAATATCCAGATGTCACTGGAACAGAGTCTGATCCAGTTGATTTCGAGCCTTGTTACCTTCATAGGTTCGATAGTGATGATGATTATTCTCAGCCCGACCCTGTTCCTGATCACCATGGTTCTGATCGCGGTGATCATCTTTATCACCACAAACCTGGCCAAACGAAGCAGTAAGAATTTTTCCGCCCAGCAGAAACACCTGGGCGCGTTGAACGGCTATGTGGAAGAAATGGTCGATGGCCTGCGGGTGGTAAAGGTTTTCAATTATGAAACCACGGCTATCGAAGAATTCCGGAAACGCAATGAGGAATACCGGAAAGCAGCAACCAATGCCAACTTCTTTGCCGGCATTGTGATGCCCATCGTGGGCAACCTGAACAACATCGCCTACGCGGCCGTAGCGCTCTTCGGCGGTATGTTGACCGTAGCCGGCCGGTTTGATGTTGGCTCACTGGCCGCTTTCCTTCAATACTCCCGACAGGTGGGCATGCCCATTCAGATGATGACAAACCAGTTGAACACTATCCTCTCCGGCCTGGCCGGTGCCGAGCGTGTGTTTGACGTGATGGACCAGCAGCCCGAAGTGGATGACGGCCTTATTACCCTGGTGGGTATGGTCAAACAGGATGACGGGACATTGGTTCCGACGTCAAATGGTGCGCGCCCCACCCATTGGAGCTGGAAGCTGCCCTCATCCAATGGCGATAAGCCGCAATATATTGAACTCAAAGGTGACGTGCGCTTCCATGATGTAGACTTCCGGTACGTTCCGGAAAAACCGGTGTTGAAGGATGTGTCACTTTATGCTAAACCCGGCCAGAAGATCGCCTTCGTGGGTTCCACCGGCGCCGGCAAGACCACCATCACCAACCTGATTAACCGCTTCTATGATGTGGAAGACGGGCAGATCACCTACGACGGATTGGATGTCAAACAGATCAGTAAAACTGACCTACGCTCGTCACTGGGGATGGTTCTCCAGGACACCCATTTGTTCAGCGGTACCGTGATGGAAAACATCCGCTACGGCCGTTTGGATGCCACCGATGAAGAATGCATCCAGGCGGCAAAACTGACCAGCGCGCATTCCTTTATTAAGCATCTTCCGGAAGGGTACAACACCTTCCTCACCGGTGACGGCGCCAACCTCTCACAGGGGCAGCGCCAGTTGCTGGCTATCGCCCGGGCCGCCGTGGCGGATCCCCCGGTGATGATCCTGGATGAAGCCACCAGTTCCATCGACACCCGCACCGAGCGGTTAATTGAGAAGGGTATGGACGCCCTGATGAAAGACCGCACGGTGTTTGTCATCGCGCACAGGCTGTCTACCGTACGCAACTCCAACGCCATCATCGTGCTGGAAAACGGTGAGATCATTGAGCGCGGTGACCATGATGAACTGCTGGAACTAAAAGGGCGCTACTTCCAGTTGTATACCGGTCAATATCAGTTGTCGTAGAATACGTAGAGGGCTGACTCGTTCGAGCCAGCCCTCTTTTCTTATTTACAACATGAGGCTATTTTACTTCTTCCGCCAGTAGCGGGGCGATGTTCTTATCGAAGGACGCGTCGTCCATCGCGTAAATCTCTTTATAGAATTCTTTCGCGGCTTTGGTCACGTCCCAATCTTTGAACAGGTCGGGGTGAAGTTTCGCGGCCAGCCATTGCAAGCCAAGTGTCCAACGGGTATCCGGTTGGTCCCAACTGTAGACATCGGTGGCGAAGGCGAAAAGTTTGTTTTCTTTGACCGCCTTTAATTCCTGCCATTGAGGATCTTTTAAGAGTGAAGCGACTGCTTCGGTTGATGGCTTGGCGTAGGCCACTACGAATATGTATTCGGGATCCCAGGCGGCAACCTGTTCCAGGCTAACCTTGGTCCAACCTTTGCCCGGATTGGCGTCTTTCCAGACCGGAGTGCCGCCCGCCATATCCACCAGCAGGGTTTGCATCCAACCCATCGGGGGGACATTAAAGGAAATGTCACCTTCTTTGACCGAGTAATACAGAATAAGCGTTTTCGGTTTTTGATCATCCTTCAAGGTGGATACGGCTTTCTTCACCATATCCGCTTTACCGGAGATGTATTCCATCACTTTGGCGGCACGATCCGGATTTTGGAAGATCTGACCCAGAGTCTTCATATCACGTTCATACTGCTCCGGTGTTTCAAAATCCACGTACACAACCGGAATTCCCAGTTGTTCCAGCGGATCACCCAGAGTGGCTTTAGTGCTGCTTTTCAGGATCGCGCAATCAGGTTTGACGGCTGCGACCTCTTCGGCGCCCGCATTGCTGTCGAGCATTGTTTTATCATTGAATGTTGGATCGATCATCGGGATGAAGTCCCCCGCGCCCTGTACCGTGGAGCCGAGGGCAACAATATTCTTCCCGGCTTCCGGGAAAACGTAGATCGAATCCGCGACCATGAAAAGGGCTTTGCCGACCAGCACAATTCTGGACGGGGTTTTTGGAAGTGTGACTGTACGACCCAGCGCGTCCGTTACCGTTATGCCGTCGGCGCGAGCAGGTGACTGCGGGGTGAAGGCCGAGGTTACCAGCAGCACGGCCAGTAACAACAATGATGTGATCCTGGATTTCATCTTTTTCTCCTGAATGAAAATTTTACGCTTTATTTTTTTTTCAATCTTTGAATACTCAATAATTGAGTATATCGATTATAGCATACACAAGATACCGAAGACATAAGCTGAAGAGCGGTAGCTGTAGGATGCGGCGATGCTGGATGGTCTTTTCCAGCATCACCGCATCGCGGCATTAATGACCTGAACCTGAATCCCCCACCCCCTGTCCTGGCCGGTTTAAACCAGGACTTTTGCGGCCGGTGCTTTTCCGTCCGCAAAGGGGGCAAACGTCTCACCCATCGGACGGCTCACTGCCAGCCGTTTCCGCCAGTTCCCAGCGTACAAACCTCCGGATGGTGACGTTTTCGCCCACAGCCCCGGCAACCTGTGACAGCATCTGCCCCACGGTGATGGCCTCGTCACGTAGTGACGGCTGCCGCAGCAGAACGGTACGGTTCCTGTATTTCTCCACCGCGCCGTCGCCGATGCGCGCGAGTAGCATTTCGGGTTTGCCTTCCGTCCTGGCCCGCGCGGTGACCTTCTCACGCTCTTCCTTTAATACTGCCTCCGGTACGTCAACATCCCGTACCCACAACGGGTTTTCAGAGGCGATGTGCAGCGCCAGTTCATGGGCGAACATCCAGAAGCGTTCTGATCGGGCGGTGAAATCCGTCTCGCAGTTGACTTCCACCATCACGCCCAGCCGTCCGCCGGTGTGGGTATACACTTCCACCACGCCCTGGCCGGTTTCGCGGCCTTCTTTTTGGGCGGCCTTTTTCTCGGCGCTTTCTCTGAGGATCGCCAGCGCGGCATCAAACTGATAGCCGGTCTCTTCCAGAGCGCGGCGGCATTCGAGGACTCCCGCGCCGGTTTCTGCGCGGAGATTCTTGATATATTCGATTGTTGTGGTCATTCTTACTCCAGGTGACGGCCTCGCGGCGTCACGCGTTATCTTTCAATTCCTGTCTCACCCAGTTGACCCATTCCAGTTCACGCTGGTAACGGGCCAGGTTGTGGCTGGCAATGCGTTTCCAGAGCAGTTCTTCTCTGGGAGTGCGTGCCTGCAGGGCAGGTTTGCGATTCATGCGTTCTTCGCGCATGCGTATTTGCAGTTCAATCTCATCCGCGTACCTCGCCAGGAGGGCGTCAAGTTCGTCGCCGTGCAGGCCGTCACCCCAGAAGAGCTGTATCAGGAATGGATCGCGGAATTCGGGCAGCGGCGGCTCGGCCAGCACGGCTTCACGCAGCGCGGCTTTCCCTGCCGGTGTGATGGAATATACCATGCGCGGGGGCAGGCTTTCTTGAAAGAATGTCTCCACGCTGACCAGACCCTGATCATGCAAACTGACCAGGCTGCGGTAGATCTGGTTGTTGTTGCCCGACCAGTAGAAGAGGTCTGATTCCGCCATGATCTTTTTCAGGTCATAACCGGAGAGCGGCCGCACGTCGAGCAGCCCGAGGATGGTGTGCTGAATTTCCATAGGTTAACAATAACATAGGTTACCGGAAGAATCAAGAGGAATATAGAATAGAGTGATCCGGTAGTGCGACTGCCGGTTAGTTCTTCCGTATATGGATTAGGCGGAAATAAACCCGCTTCTGAAATTTCTCCGGTGTTATCATGTAAATCACATATTGATCGAGAGGGAAAATGAACCGCATCAAACCGAACAAACCCGTCATGCTGACCATCTCGCTGCTGGTCATTATTGTGAGCGCGGTGGGGCTGTTTGCCCCGGCATTTTATGCCGCCCGCGATAACGCGATGACCACCTACGAGATCGCCGGGCAGGATGCCATTTCTCTGCTATGCGGGTTGATCCTGCTGGCGGTAACCTTACTGCCCAAAAAGACCCCTCTGGCATCCGTTGTGACGGCCGGGCTATTGGTGTATACCGCGTACATTTACGTGTATTTCCTCTTCGGGCTGCTGGTGACCCCGTTCTTCCCGGTCTATCTGGTGATTACCGGCCTGTCTTTCTATTCGCTGCTCAGCCTGTTGATCACTACCGCTGCAGGCGTTGATGTGACCGTTACCCCGGCGCAGAAATGGGTGAGCGGATACCTTATTTTTATTGTCGTTCTGGTCGGTATTATTGACGGTAAAGATATTATTTCGAATACAGTTTTCTTTAAAGGTACCATGACCCCGCAGGACGCATTCTATTACCTCGATCTGGCCTTCCTTTTTCCGGGGATGGTGATCGCGGCGGTGCTGAACCTGCGGGGCAAACAGGTGGGGCGCTTCTTTTCAGGCGCTTTCCTCGTCAAGACCATTGCCCTGATGCCGGCGCTGATCCTATCGGATGTGCTGCATTACCTGAACACCGGCGCGTTCGTCGACCTGTCATTTGACGTCATCGCGACTGTGGTGATGTGCAGCGCTATCTTCTTCTTCTGGTTGTATTCCAGAGACGTTCATGCGGGGTGAATTCAATTTAGGGCCTACTCCTATTCGTAATCATGTTGACAATCCGGCGTAGGGGCGGGTTAATAACCCGCCCTTACGTGATGTGCAAGGATACAAAATTTTCGGCCAGAAACTTCCCGGCTTCTGTAATGATCCCGCCCTGTCCATCACAATGTTGACGGTCTGGCGTAGGGACGGGATTCTATACTGCTATATTAACGGGCGGGCAAAATAGGCTGATTTGCCCAGCTTTTTGATAGTGCTGTTCTGCATCAAGCGGCCGATAAGGCGGTACATGAACGGGGCGATCAACGGCCGGGCGGGTTGACTTTCAACGTACACGTTGACGTCTTCCCCGCGGTTGATTTTCTCCGCGGCCGTATCCAGAATCGTCATGATCTTCTTGTAGGTGCCGCCGGTCTCTTCCAGCTTTTTGCCGTCGATCAGCGTGCCGGGTGACACGGCCAGGCCGCCGGCCCAGCCGAAACCCATATCGCGGGCAAACAACCGGCAATGCTCCAGCAGGCTGTCGAGCTCGCGGGGTTCGGCGAAACCGCTGTTGCTGATCACGAACAGGTCCCGTGGTTTGCCGGAAAGTTCGTCACGCTGTTCCAGCAGCAGCTCAAAGAACGCCACCACCAGCCCGGGGAGGGAGTTTTCGTACAGGGGGACGGACAGCACCAGTACGTGCGCGTTTTTCACCTGTTCCAGCAGCCCCTGCGGTGACGGCATGGCGGCGCGCAAGGATATTGAGCTGACGGCGCACGACCGTTCGGTCAAACAGCCGGCCATGTAGTTGGCCAGTGATTCGGAATTGCTCTGTCGGGCAGCCGGGCTGCCCGCGATAACCAGAATGTTCTTTTCCATAGCTAGTTCTTTCCGGCGGCGAAGAGGGGGGTGATGACGTTCAGGTCGTCCATCGATTTGACGGCCATCGCGGTGACATGTTTGCTGGCTCTGGCCAGGTTGGAATTAATGACGAAGGCTTCAAACGCCGCCGCTTCGTCCGCGGCGCTGCCATCCATAATGCCCAGCCAGATCTGGTCGGGATATTTTTCATAGCGCGGCTTCATAATGGAGCGGCCGTTTTTGGCCACCTGAAAGGGCAGGAAAAGCGGCTGGGTGCGGTCCATAAAGTTCTTGGTGAGGGCGTTGCAGCAGCCGAAGCGCACCGGAGTGACGATCACCGCCAGCCGGCTGGACATGAACTCCATCAGTATGTCGTTCTGGTTGTCTTTCAGGCCGCACAGCCCGGGGTGTACGGCCTGGCAGGCGTCACACCCGATACACGCTTTGACGGGATTCTCCGCCAGGTTCACCCGGTGTGCGCCCGGAAGATTTTCGCTCACGCGCTCCAACGCAGCGGCCATCAGCGCGTTGACTTCGCCGCAGCCGTTGATCATAGTGGTTTTCATTGCATATCTCCTGATGGTGGTGGCTTCCCGGGAGAACCAAACCATCGGGAAGCGCTAATAAAATCTACGCTCGAATACCGGGGCAGGTTGCACAGCCGGGCACCGCGGTATTATTTTTCCCGTATTCCATCCATAATAACGTTGACGGCCGTCGTAGGGGCGGGTTACTAACCCGCTCTTAGGTATCACGTAAGGAAATATAATTTTCAACCAGAGCCTTCCCGGTTTTGTTGATCCCGTCCCAACCATCACAATGTTGACAGCCGGAGGGGCGTAGGGGCGGATGGCATCCGCCCCGGGCATGATTTATAAAGATACACAATTTTCAATCAGTCCCATCCATCACAACGTTGACAATCCGGCGTAGGGGCGGGTCAGTGATGTAGTGCACCCCAAAAGTTAGACAGAAATTAAGTAGAGATAAAGGACTGAGTTC
>CAYQTY010000168.1:0-7549 GCA_964420535.1 uncultured Leptolinea sp.
GCTCATTTCCCCTTTGACCACATTGATTAACTGGGGTAATTCATCAATGCTGAATTTACGCATTAATTTACCTACCCGGGTAAGGCGCGGATCATTCTTTAATTTATGCGTGACTTCATATTCAGCTTTCAGGTCCGGATTGTTCTCAAGATACTCAAACAATTTCTGGTCAGCTCCCATACACATGGAGCGGAACTTCCAGAGTTTGAACGGCTTGCCGCCATACCCGATGCGGTCCTGCTTATAAAACACGCTGCCCGGCGAATCGAGTTTGATTAACAGTCCGATCAACCCGAATAACGGAATAATGAATATGGAAGATATTGCGATCAGCGTCAGATCTGTCCACCGCTTGACCAACAATTGGCTCTGATTGAGCAGGTTTTGACCAACATCCAAACCCAGAATACCGCCGATATCCAGAGGCTGCACCCACAGGCTTCCAGTTTTCTCTCCGCTGCGGACCAAGATCAATTGTTTAAACCGGACTGTCTGCTTACCAATCAACATTTCTTGAACTGTCTCACTGGTTTCGGGGGTAATCACAAAGGCAGTCTGAACGTTTTGCAGCCACTCCGGAAGTTCGTCATCTTTTGTAAAGACCGTAACATCGTGTATCACATTTTGGTCTACACCTGACTGACGTTTTTCTTTCCGGCGGTCAACAATACAAACCGGGTTGTACCCCATCTTGGGATGGCATTTCAAATAATCCGCTACTTCTTTACCTAACTGACCATTGCCAAAGAGGATCACCGGTTCACCCCAGAATTTCACGCGAACCATGATCGTCCGCATCAATTCCCGAAGGAATGGGGTTAACACGATCGTTCCAATCCAGGCAAGAAGAACTACCAACCGGCTGATCGTTCCTTCTTTGGATAGAAACAGTATAGAGGCGCCAATCAAGAAAAAGGTGGAAACAGACTTTGTTACCCGTTGCAGTTCTTCCACCTGGGAAAGGTTGTGATTATACAGTCCCGAGCTTAAATTTATCAAAAAAGAAAAAGGCAAGACAAGCATATACGATTCATACAAGCCTGGGATCTCCCATCCCCAGAAAGTGAACCGCAAGAAGACAGCGATCACCCATGCAAGATTGATGGCAATCAGGTCCGTCAAAACCAGCATCAACGACATCAGGGTACGGCGGTTTCGAGTCCATTCCACTGAACGAATGGAAGGCGAAAACACTTTGATTTCTGAAGAAATTGATTCTTCGTTCATTTGATCCCCTATTGAATTGAAAGAGAATAGATCGGGTCCCGGTGAATTACTTCGGTGAAGTTACCCCCATTGCGCCAATTATACAACTCATTTCTCCAACCTCAGCATTTATCGGAAATTCATAGAAATTCGCTAAATACTGAGGTCGGAATTCCGGATCTTTTTTGTATTATTTTTGTGGTTTACTTTTTCCCTGATACCTTTCCAGAATAGTAATCCTGATACTTGTTATAGCCTCGATAATTCTTGTAGTAATAGCCGTATGATTTTCCGCGAATTACTATATCATTCAAAACTACCCCGAGTATGCGGGCGTTGACCAGCTGCAATTGCTCAATGGCCTGTTTTAATGCTCCGATACGGGTTTTCCCGGGTCTGACAACCAGAACAACCCCATCCAGTGATGGTGCCAGGATCACCGCGTCGGATACAGCCAGAACTGGAGGAGTATCGATCAGGATCACATCGGTTGTCTCTTTCATCCACTTTAAAATGGATTGAAGCTTTTGTGAACCCATCAATTCTGCCGGATTGGGGGGTATGGGACCGGTTGTGATGACAAACAATCCTTTTTCTTTGGTCGGGTTGCAGATATCGGTGGTTGCCTCGGCGTTCTGTGAAAGCAATGTGCTCATTCCTTGCCGGTTGCTTAAGCCGAAATATGAATGCAGACAGGGGTGGCGAAGATCGCAATCGAGGGTAATTACCCGTTTGCCATTTTGAGCCATCACAACACCAAGATTGGATGTGATCGTTGATTTCCCCTCCCCAGGTTCAGCGCTGGTTACCATAATTGTGCTAAGGCGTCGGTCCACACTGGTATATCCGAGGTTTGTTCGCAGGGTGCGGTAAGCTTCTGTGACCGGCGACCGCGGGCTTGTCATTGCGATGGGGGAATCGGTTTCTGATGGATGATGAATGATCACACCCAGTACGGGAAGTTTGAACTTGCGGCTGATCTCATCCGGTGTTTTTACCGTATCATCAAAGGCTTCACGCACAAAAATCAATCCAGCCGCTAAAAGGATCCCAACAACCGCCGCCAGCAGAGTATTCTGCATGACTTTAGGTTTCACGGGGACAGCGTTGGCAACAGCTGATTCAACCTGAACCACAGTCGAGACGGATTGCGCCTCTGAGAGACGGATCTGTTCATAGGATTGTAAAAGGTTGGAATACATCCCTCGATATTGAGTAATTTTTTCGTTTAGACGGTCTTTTTCATCCGATGTTTCACTTTTTATGATCTCGGATGTCATCTGGTCAATTTGTTTTTCATAATCCGTTAATTGGGTTTCCAGAGCAACCTTTGATTGAGAAAAACGTTGTGTCTGAATATCTTGAATCTGGGCGGCAAACACTTCCACAATGGAATTCGCGATTTTGGCTGATAACTCAGGGTCTGTGGTCTCAACGACCACCTGGATTAGTTGTGTATCACGCACAGGGGTGACTGTGATCCATTTCTCTATTTCATCCGGTGGATTGGAAAGTCCAATCTCATTCGCCACCAGATTCAGGACGGCATCTTTGGACATCATTTGAGCATAGGTGCTGGTAAGCTGCTCAGACATCATCACAGAATTGTAGTCAGAGACCTTTGATGCAGGAGCCGCATTGACCAGTACCGTTGTTGATGCCTGATAAAAGGGCGTCATGCGTTTACTGATCAGGTAACTGGCACCGCCGGCGATAATTGCCGCCAGGACAATTAGCCACCACCAATGCAGGATCAGAGAAAAGTAGTATCGAAGGTCAAGCCCGTCTTCGTTTTGATCTACCGATGAAAAATCCAATTCCATGTCAGCTTCCTTTATTGAAGAGAATAAAAATAAGTGCCAATCTGTATCTCTAAAAACCAAAATTGAATAGCGCTATGTGGTTCCGGTTGTCATTTGAACAATATCCTGAAAGCAACGATCAATACACAGGCAGACTATCCGGGTGGTTTCTTCGGCATTATGGAAGTTCTCCGCCGCAGGATCAACAATTTCACTTTCGGTGATCCGGGCCAATCCTCCTAATAAATACACCTTTCCCTGTGTCTCAGGAAACTCAGCTTCAATCGCTTCCCGATGACTCTGCTGCATGACTATGATCAAATTTGCCTGCTTCAGAATGTCTTCATTCACCTCACGTGTGCGGTGGTGCTTCAGATCAAGATTAAATTTTGCGCCGGCTTCTATGGCACGTTGATGAGCCGGCAAACCTTCGGGCGTCCAGGTCCCCGCTGAAGAGACGGAAAAGCCTTCCGAGTAACCGGTTTCAACCAGTTTTCGATTGAAATAAGCGGCCGCGATAGGAGACCGGAATTGATTGGCAGTGCACACAAAAAGGATATCTGGCATTTTCCCTTGCCTACCATGCCGTTGATTTTGCAGAATGTGGGATCAACACCCATTCACCGGGCGCAAAAACATAGGAATGTGGTCTGTCATTCACCTGGCATAAAATCATAAGATTTGCCTGTTCTTCTTCAGCCAACATCTCAATACTTATCACTTCGTCAGAAACCCTGTGTATCGTCATTGGAATGATCCCGTCAATATCCGCCTGGTTGAATGGGACAACAACTAGCGAGTCCTCCCATAAAACAGGCTGTAAATCATAATTGGCCGCGCGAATAGCTTCAACACTGGTCCCATGGTCTTTCGCGATCCATTCCAAAGTCTCTCCACCCAGCACGCGATGGATTAAATATTGACGGTCGACGCCAAACGGAGTTTGCAATACGCGTGCAGGTTCAGGAGTTCTGGTTGGCGTATCTGTTAGTGTCGGCTCCAAAGTGACCGTTTCCGTAGGTTCAGTTGTATCAGCCGGCTTTTCAGTAACCGTTGGGACCTGAGTAGACTCCTCCGTCGGGGTGATATCAATCGCTGGCTCTTCTGTAACTCCGGAACCGGTCACCGGAATAATGGCGGCAATTTCTGGTAGCTCTCCTGTTGGAACTAATGATGGAACGACAAGGTTTGGTTCGATCAAAGGCCAGTTGTAAAAAAAAGAACCGGTCAGAATCAGAAATAACGCCCCTAATGTCCACGGGAAGATGCGGAATCGGAACCGGTGCGTATTAGCAGCATCTGAAACGTCTTTTGGCATCGGTTTTAGCGATTTTTCGGAAAATAGCAGGCATGTTTTGTGTGCCGGTTCCAGACAGTATTTTTTCTGGTGCGACTCACCCGGAGACGCAGGTGGATCCGTGTGATAGCAAATATTTTGCGCGCATGGATAATCCATCAGCGATTTCGGATCATGATACAGACCCAGGTGAGGGCATGTCCTTTCCGGTTCGGGAACGTTTTGCGGCAAATTCATATAGATTTAGACCCCTGATTCTTACAAGAACAGAAACTGCATTTCTTTAAACAGCGATTATTTGGTGCGGATAGCTACGATACTCAGAAATACTTTCTTTCCCCCGCGTTCAGCTTCGGTTGTCCCTTTTCATCACTGTATAACAGGTATGCCCGTTATTTCAATCTAACCGGGTATGTGATTGGAATGAAGGAGGGATTTACTTCGTGCGCGATAGTGCAGTCAGAGGAAAACAACCGGATTAAAGTTTACCATGAATCATAAACAAAAACGGGTAATATTTTTAAGAATTGCGGAGGATTTCAGCAAAAATCAATTAAGATTCTGCGGGATAAACATCTTGTAAAAAAAAGCAGGGGTGCTATAATAAACAAGATAAATAACTGACGGTCCTGGTTCTAGGAGGGATAGCCATGAAGAAACCATTATTCATTCTTGCATTTGCTGTATTAATTTCCGCCGCGTTCTTTGGCGGCCAGTGGACAGTTGCCAACGCGCAGGGAACCATTCCCCCGGCGCCGCCTGCCAACATTGGCGGCGAAGTGATCATCCCCGTGACAGGTGGAACGACCACTGAGATCACCATTCCCGATATATGCGAGAATGTGAGCCTGGGCATAGAATATGTGGCGACCGCGCTGTTCAAAGATTGCCCGAAAGCCGGCACCAAAGCCGCGATGGTCGTTCTAAAACCGGAAGAGATCCCAACGGCTGATAAGTCACTGAACTTGCTTACCGAAGTCTTCCAGATCACTTCTGATGGAACGCACGAGGTGGAGTTGAGTGTCTTCCTCACAGACGCGGAGATCGCCCAGTTCAAGCAGAATGCTGACTACGGCCTGTACCGCTTTGACGTGATCAACCAGGAATGGGTGCGGGTGACTGCCACCCTCGACGGCAGTTTCCTGGTCGCCGAAACAGAAGTCCCCGGTATCTTTGCCGTCGGCAAATTCTAGAGGGTATGAGTTCTTCGTCAAACACAAAAAGTGGGTTTATCACCCACTTTTTTTCTTTAATTCACAAGCCAGTCGTATGGCTCACCCTCGTGTTGACGGCCGCCGCCGCTGCCCTCTATAGCCTCACCGTTCAACAAGACCTCAGCACCGTGCACTTCGGGTCAGACGGCGGTGACTATCTGACGGCCATACTGACCGGCGGCGTTCCCCACCCCACCGGTTACCCTATATACCTGTTTTTGGGGGAAGCGGCACAACGCATCTTCTCCGGCAGCGTGGTGACACGACTCGCGTTGGTATCAGCCTTACCGGCATCTCTGTGCGTGGGGCTGACCTTTCTTTATATAGCCATTCTCCTCAAGGATAAACCTGCCCTGCCCCGGTTGACGGCCGCCTCAATTTCCGCCCTATGCCTGACAGCCGCGCCGCTGTTCTGGAGCCAGGCGGTGATCGTGGAGGTGTACGCGTTGAACGCGCTGTTCACCGTGCTGATACTGCTATGGATGGAACTGGCCTTCACGTGCGGTGACAATCCCTCCCGCTCCACCCGCATTGGATTGACGGCCCTCGCGTGGATAGGCGGGCTTGGGTTGGGCAATCACCGGACGATCCTGCTGGCGTACCCGCTGGTTGCAGCCGGCATCTTTGCGTTGTACCGGCACAAAATGACCCGCCGCACGGCGGTATGGTGCGCTGTCGGGTGGCTTTCCGGGCTGGTGACGTACGCCATTATTCCCGTGCGTGCGGCCGCCAACCCGCCGGTCAACTGGGGAGGTGCTTCCACATGGCCAGGCTTTCTGTGGCTGGTGAGCGGCGGTGACTATGACCGCCTGCTATTTGGCATAGCCCCGGCGGAATACCTGCCGCGCCTGCTGGCGCTGGGCCGGCTGCTGTGGGACCAGTTCGGGTTGCTGGCCTGCTTTGCCGGGCTGCTGGGCGCTTTCTCTGACGAGACTGACCGCCGCACCCGCTGGTTGACAGGCTACCTGTTCACCGCGGCCTGCGTATTGGCCGTGGGTTATAAGACGAATGATTCGCAGGTGTACCTGCTGCCGGCTTTGCTAGTCTTTGTGACGTGGATCGCGCACGGCCTGGCCAGCGCGTGGACGTTCCGCATGGGGGGCAGGCAGGTGGGATGGCTGCTGGGTGTGCTGATCTTCGCGCACATCGCGGTGACGTTCCCGGCGCGGTACGGTCAATTTGCCGTGCAGCACAATGACCTGGCCCGCTACGCGCAGTCAGCCCTGGTGGCCGCGGCGCCGGGCGAACGCCTGTACCCCGGCACAGACGGTGAGACGTTCGCGCTATGGTATTACCAGTACGCGGAGGGGCTGCGGCCGGATGTGCCCGTCATTTCGCGCGGGCTGCTGCGCTACCCGTGGTACCGTGACTCGCTGGAGAGGCTGTACCCCGGCGCCGGCCCGTTTGATTAGAAGCGCCCTTACTTTCAACTATCCGCTGCCTGAGCATGCCTGCACCGCATGCCATTCTTTGGCATGCAGGTGTCGAAGGCAGATTCCGACCCAAAGCACCTTCCACCAGGGTGGAAAAAGTCGGCGCGTATCAAATGGACACGCGCGTTCCCCGGCAGACTGCGGCTTCGACAGGCTCAGCCACCGGAGTTATCGGCGCGAGAAAGGCACCTTCCACCGGTACGGGGGAAGGACGGGATGAGGGCGGCAGACCGCGGCTTCGACAAGCTCAGCCACCGGAATATCCGGTGTATCAAATGGACGAGCGCGTTTCCCGGCAGACTGCGGCTTCGACAGGCTCAGCCACCGGAGTCTCCGGCGCGAGAAAGGCACCTTCCACCTGTACGGGGGAAGGACGGGATGAGGGTGAAGAATGTGGCTTCGACAGGCTCAGCCACCGGAGTCTCTCGCTCTCCTTCAGTTAAAACAAAAACGCCCGTCGCGTTGACGGGCGTTGCATCTCTCTACTCTTCTCTATTCTTCCGGCAGTTGACTATCACGCGCGGCCAGCGCCAGTGACGCCTGCCGCGCTTCATCTCCCTCCATACCGGCATAGTTGACGGACTCAAAGCTGCCGCG